>JAABQT010000410.1 GCA_011391295.1 Betaproteobacteria bacterium | reverse complement strand
ACACGCCGCTTGAAGTGGCGCGGGACGCGCGTCGCGTGGCGCAGGAGCTCGACGCGGACTGCTGCATTGCGGTGGGCGGCGGTTCGACCATCGGCCTGGGCAAGGCGATCGCGCTCACCACCGGCCTGCCGGTGCTCGCCGTGCCCACCACCTACTCGGGCTCGGAGATGACGCCGATCCAGGGTTTCACCGAAGGCGGCGTCAAGCGCACGCAGCGCGACGCGAGGATGCTGCCGAAAACGGTGATCTACGATCCCGAGCTGACGCTGGGCCTGCCGCCCGCGACCTCGGCGGCGAGCGGCATGAACGCCATCGCGCATTGCGTGGAGGCGCTGTATGCGCCTGGCGCGAACCCGATCGCGACGCTGATGGCCGAGGAGGGCATACGGGCGCTGGCGGCGGCCTTGCCCGCGATCGTGCGCGATCCGCGGGATGCGAACGCCAGGAGCGAAGCGTTGTACGGTGCGTGGTTGGCCGGGGTGACGCTCAATACCGGCATCGCCCTGCACCACAAGCTCTGTCACACGCTCGGCGGCACCTGGAACCTGCCGCACGCCGAGACCCATGCCATCGTGCTGCCGCACGCGGTGCGCTACAACAGGGATGCAGCGCCCGAAGCGATGGCGCGCGTCGCGCGCGCGCTTGGCACCAAGGAGGCCGCGACCGGTTTGTACGACCTGGAAGTAAAGCTGGGGTTGAAAATGAGGCTTTCGGACCTCGGCGTGCGCGAGGGCGACCTGGAGCGCGTGGTAAAGATCGCCCTCGAGGCGCCCTACCCGAATCCGGCGCCCATCACGCATGACGGCGTGCTCGCGCTGCTGAAAAACGCCTACGCCGGCACAAGGCCAGCTTGAATGAGGTCTTTCCCTATTTGAATTCCGCGTCCTGCAGTGCCCGCCACATGAGTTTTCCGGAGCCGGTGCGGGGCAAGGCGTCGGTGAAGGAGACCTTGCGCGGCGCCTTGTAGCCCGCCATGTGGCCGCGCGCCCAGTCCATGATCTCCTCGGCGCTTGCGGCGGCCCCCGACTTGAGCACCACCACGGCCTTCACTGTTTCGCCGCGGCGCGCATCGGGCGCGGCGATGATGCAGCACTCCTTGATCGCCGGGTGCTGGTACATCGCGGCCTCCACTTCCGCCGGCCACACCTTGTAGCCGGCGGCGTTGATCATGCGCTTGAGCCGGTCGGAGAGGTAGAAGTAGCCGTCCTCGTCGGTGCGGCCGAGATCGCCGGTGCGCAAGTAACGCTTGTCTTCGATGTCCACCCACGATTCGCTGAAGGCCTTTTCCTTGCCCCAGTAGCCCTTGAGCAGCTGCGGCCCGCGCACCACGATCTCGCCCTGCTCGCCGGGGCCGAGCACCCTGAAGCTCTCGGGATCGACGACCAGCGACTCGGTGTCGAAGGTGGGAATGCCCAGGCACTGCTTCTTCGGGTTCTGCTCCGGATTGATGTGCGTCTGCGAGATGGTCTCGGTCATGCCGTAGCCTTCGATGTAGCGCACGCCGCAGGTGTCGAAGAGCTTCTGCGCGATCGCCTCGGGCATCGCCGAGCCACCGCCGAAGATCGAGGTGAGCGAACTGATGTCGTGGGCCAGCGCCTGCGGATGCGAAAGCAGATCGACCACCATCGTCGGCACGTTGTCCCAGTGCGTGCAGCGGTGGCGCTCGACCAGTTCGGCCGCGGCGAGCGGATCCCAGCGGCGCTGGATGACGATCGTGCCCCCGGCGTATACCGTGGCGAGGAAGCTGTGAATGAGGCCGGTGACGTGGAAGAATGGCGCTGTCGCGAGCGCCACCGTGTCCTCGGTCACGTGCTTCCAGAGCGCCGAGCCGGCGATGTTGTGCAGACAGGTAGCGTGCGTGTGCATGCAGCCCTTGGGATTCCCGGTGCTCCCCGAGGTATAGGGCAGGAGGCAGAGGTCATCCGCCGTAGACTTCGATGGCGCGGGCGGCTTGCCGCCGGGGCGCCATTGCTCCATCACGACGAGATGCGCAAGCGGCAGGCCGCCAAAGCGCGACGCGACTTCACGCTCGGTGATCGACACTTTCGCGCCGCTGTCTTCCAGGTAGTGCCGCAACTCGGCGGCCACGTTCGCGGGACTGACGGGCACCGCCACGGCGTCGGCACGCAGGATGCCGAACAGCGCGACGATGAAGTCCGG
>JAABQT010000409.1 GCA_011391295.1 Betaproteobacteria bacterium | reverse complement strand
CGCCGCCGGATGCGGGCGATGAGCTCTGCCGGGCTGAAGGGCTTGGTCAGGTAGTCGTCGGCGCCGAGCGAAAGCGCGCGCACCGCATCGTGCTCGCGCGTGCGCGAGGTCAGGATGATCACCGGCACGTCCTTCCACGCGGGATTCGAGCGCAGCTTCTCGAGCAGCTCGAAGCCGTCGGCATACGGCAGCATCACGTCGAGCAGCACAAGGTCCACCGCCGGGCCTGCGTCGATGCGCTCGGCCGCCTTGCGCCCGTCGGCGATCCGCTCGACCGCAAAGCGTTCCTTCTCGGCCAGGTAGCCGAGCAGGTAGGCCATGTGCACGTCGTCCTCGACGATCAACAGCCGCTGCTGTGCGCTAGAATCTGCGGTCATGGTTTCTCTTCCCGGGCGCAGGATACTAGAACGGAACGGGCTCCGGTGGCGTGACCAGCCTCCCGGATGGGGCGTTTCTTGAGCGATTCCGGGGACCCGCGCGCCGCGGAACTCGAGCGCAAACTCGCCGAACTGCGGGCCCAGCTCGCCGATGCGCGCGAGCAGGCCGTGGCCGCCGGCCGGGCGCGCTCCGAGTTCCTCTCCAACGTGAGCCACGAGGTGCGCACGCCGATGAACGGCGTGATCGGCATGACCACGCTGCTGCTCGACACCGACCTCGACCGCCGCCAGCGGGAGTACGCGAACGTCATCCGCTCGAGTGCCGATGCGCTGCTGATGGTGATCAACGACCTGCTCGATTACTCGAAGATCGAGGCCGGCCGGCTCGAGCTCGAGCACATCGAGATGGACCTGCGCGCGCACGTCGAGGAGGTCGCGACCACGCTTGCGGTGCAGGCGGCAGCCAAGGATCTCGAACTCGTCGTGGACGTCGCGCCGGATCTCCCGGACCGCGTAGTGGGCGACCCGGGGCGCATCCGCCAGGCGCTCACGAACCTGGTTTCGAACGCGATCAAGTTCACCGCGAAGGGCGAAGTGGCGATCCGCGTTGAGCGCGAATCGGGCCCGATCGCGGACCTGGTGCGTTTCGCGGTGCGCGACACGGGCATCGGCCTTGCGCCCGACGTGCTGCCGCGCCTGTTCCAGCCTTTCATGCAGGCCGATGCGTCGACCGCGCGCCAGTACGGCGGCACGGGCCTTGGCCTCTCGATCGTCAAGCGGCTCGCCGAACTGATGAGCGGCGATGTGGGCGTGCAGAGCCGCGAGGGGGGCGGCTCGACCTTCTGGTTCAGCGCGCAGCTGCCGCCCTGCGCGCCGTTGAAGGTCGCTGAGCCGTCGGCGGCCATGCTCGCGGAAGGCCGGCGCGTGCTGGTGGTGGACGACAACGACACCAACCGGCGCGTGATCGGTGAGCTGCTGGGCCGCGCCGGCTACGAAGTGGAGGCCGCCTCCTCCGCCATCGAGGCGCTGAACGTGCTGCAGCGTGCGGTGGAGTCCGGCACGCCATTCCAGGCTGTACTCACCGACCATCGCATGCCGGGCATCGACGGGCTCGAGTTCGCACGGCGCGTGCGCGCGACCGAGCCGATTGCGGAAGTGCGGCTCGTGCTTTATAGCTCGATCGACGACAAGTCGAACCGCCAGGAGCTGCGCGAGCTGGGCTTCGCGGGCCATCTCACCAAGCCGATGCGGCGCGGGGAGCTGCTTGCGACCATGGACCGCGTGCTGTCGCACGCCGGGCTCGAGTTCACGCAGCGGCTGCGCGCGATCGTCACCCGCGACGTAATCGTCGAGGATTCGCACCGTCGCGGGCGCACCGTGCTGCTGGCCGAGGACAACCCCACCAACCAGCGCGTGGCGCAACTCTTCCTCGAGCGCGCGGGCTGCGACGTCGTGCTGGCCGGCGACGGCGGCCAGGCGCTCGCAATTCTCAAGGACAAGCCCGTGGACCTGGTGCTGATGGACCTGCAGATGCCGGTGATGGACGGGCTCGAAGCGACGCGGCGTATCCGCACGGGCGAGGCGGCCGGCCAGCGCCTGCCGATCGTGGCGCTCACCGCGAGCGCGATGAAGGAGCAGGTGGACATCTGCAAGGCGGCGGGCATGGATGACGTGCTGGCGAAGCCGATTGACCGCGCGAAGCTCGAGGCGGTGCTCGAGAGGTTTGCGCCGGCGGTCGGCACTCGCACCGGACGGCACGTGGTCCGCCCGGCCGGGGCGCGCGCATCGGA
>JAABQT010000408.1 GCA_011391295.1 Betaproteobacteria bacterium | reverse complement strand
GTCCTCGCCGCGCGTCACGCTGTGCCACTTGATCGCCACGAACCAGAAGATCTGGCCGAAGGCGATGGTGAGCAGCGCGTAATAGATGCCGCGCCGATGCGAGATGAACAGGGCCACCAGCGCGCCCGCCGCGCCGCCCGTCAGCACCGCCGCGCCGAGGCACAGCCACAGGTTGGGTGAAACATGGATCTGGGCGAGGCCGAAGGCGTAGGCGCCGACGCCGAAATACGCGCCGTGGCCGAAGGAGGGCAGCCCGCCGTAGCCGAGCAGGAGATTGAAGCCCAGCGCGTAGATGACCCAGATCATCACCTCCACGCCGAGGTACGGGTACAGGCCCACGCCCTTGATCCAGAACGGCAGGCTGGCGAACAGGGCGAAGGTCGCCAGCATCGGCGCCGGCAGCCACCCTCCAACCCACGCTCCTTTGATGCGCAGCAGCATGTCCTCCTGTTGCAACGTATGTTCTAGTTGTATACGATTTGAGAATAAATGTTCTAAAAGGATCTGTCCAGAAGATTATGCCGGGCGCGCGCAGCTTCGAGTCCCTCAAGGGGGACCTCACCCGCCTGTACCCGAACCTGTCGTCGCAGCTCCAGGCGATCGCCACCTACGCGCTGGAGAATCCGCAGGAGATGGCGCTCGACACGGTGGCGCGCCTCGCCAAGGGCGCCGGCGTGCAGCCCTCCGCCCTGGTGCGCTTCGCGCAGGCGCTCGGCTACGGCGGCTTCTCGGACCTGCAGCGCGTGTTCCGCACGCGGCTGGTGGAGCGCTCCACGCAGTCGCCGGGCCTGCGCAACTACCGCGAGCGCATCGAGGCTTTCCGCGCGGCGCACGCCAAGTCCGGGCCGACGGCGGTGCTCGACGAGTTCATCGGCGACGGCATCGCCTCGCTCGAGGCCCTGCACGAGCACGTGTCCGGCGCCGACCTGCAGGCGGCGGTGAAAGTGCTCGCGGCAGCGCAATCCATCTACGTGCTCGGGCACCGGCGCTCCTTCCCTGTCGCCTACTACCTCTCCTACGCGCTGACGCAGCTGGAGCTGCGCGCGCCCCTGCTCGACGCGGTGGGCGGCATGCTGAAGGAACCCGCGCGCCTCATCGGCCCCAAGGACGCGCTGCTGGTGGTGTCCTTCAAGAACTACACGCCCGACGTGATCGAGGTGGCGCAGGCCTGCAAGGCGCGCAAGGTGCCGGTGGTGGCGATCACCGACAACGCGCTCTCGCCGCTCGCGCGCACCGCCACGGTGTGCTTCCAGGTCGAGGAGAAGACCTCGCGCCCGTTCCGCATGCTGGTGGCGCCGATGTGCCTCGCGCAGGCGCTGGTGGTGGCCGTGGGGGAGCACCTGGATGGCTGAGCCGCGCCTGGACCTCGTCTGCATGGGCCGCGCCGCGGTGGACCTGTACGGCGAGCAGGTGGGCGCGCGGCTGGAGGACCAGTCGAGCTTCGCCAAGTACCTCGGCGGCTGCCCGGCCAACATCGCCGTGGGCGCGGCGCGCCTCGGCCTCAAGGCGGCGATGCTCACGCGCGTGGGCGACGAGCACAATGGCCGCTTCGTGCGCGAGACCCTCGCCGCCGAGGGCGTGGACGTGTCGCACGTGAAGACCGACCCGCGCCGGCTCACCGCGCTCGTGTTCCTCGCCATCCGCGACCGCGACACGTTCCCGCTCATCTTCCACCGCCACGACTGCGCCGACATGGCGATCGCGCCGGAGGATTTCGACGCCGGCTTCATCGGCTCGGCGCGCGCGCTGCTCGTCTCAGGCACGCACTTCTCGCAGCCGGAGACCGCCGCTGCCTGCCTGCACGCCATCCGCCTGGCCAAGCGCTTCGTGTTCGACATCGACTACCGCCCGGTGCTGTGGGGCCTCACCTCCCCCGGCATGGGCGAGCAGCGCTTCGTCGCCTCGAAGCACGTGACCGAGAAGCTGCAGGAGGTCATACCGCTCGCGCAGCTCGTGATCGGCACCGAGGAGGAGTTCCACATCGCCGGGGGCTGCGAGGACACGGCCGAGGCGCTCGAGCGCCTGCGCGCCATCAGCGCCGCCACCTTCGTGGTGAAGCGCGGCCCGATGGGTTGCACGGTGCATGAGGGGCCCCTGGGCGGCGGCGGCGGCCTCGGCGGCCCCGGCTTCCCGGTGGAAGTGTTCAACATCCTCGGCGCGGGCGACGGC
>JAABQT010000407.1 GCA_011391295.1 Betaproteobacteria bacterium | reverse complement strand
GGACGCGCACGCGGACGTCAGCAGACTGCTGCCGCTCGACAAGGTGGTGGAGATCATCTTCAAATGCATCCGCGCCCTGGAATATGCGTTCCAGCACGGCGTCATCCATCGCGACATCAAGCCGGGAAATATCCTGCTGTCGGCCGCGGGTGAAACCAAGGTGAGCGACTTCGGCGCCTCGTTCCAGCAGCGCCCGGGCCAGGAGACCACGCAGATCAGCGGCGTGGGTTCGCCCGCCTACATGTCGCCCGAGCAGATCCGCATGGAGCCGCTCACGCACCAGACCGACATTTACTCCCTGGGCGTGACCATGTACCGGCTGCTCACCGGGCGGCTGCCGTACCAGGCGTCGACCCAGGCCGCGCTGACCCATGCGATCCTCAATACTCCGCCGGTGCGCCCGGTGATGCTGCGGCCCGAGCTGTCGGAATTGCTCGACAAGATCGTCATGACCGCGATCGGCAAGGACCCGGCGCAGCGCTACCGGTCCTGGCTCGATTTCGGCAAGGACCTGAGCCAGGCCTTCGCCACCCTGCGCCTGGTAGGGGACTCGCTGTCCGATTCGGCCAAGTTCAACGAACTGCGCCAGATGGCATTTTTCGAGGGCTTCGGCGACGTGGCCCTGTGGGAGGTGGTGCGCATCGGCGCCTGGAAGAAGATCAAGCCCGGCACGGTGATCATCCGCGAGGGCGATCACGGCGACAGCTTCTACCTGCTGATCGCGGGCGAGGTCAGCGTGACGCTCTCGGGCACGCAGCTCAATACCGTCAAGCCGGGCGGCTGCTTTGGCGAAATCCTTTACTTCACCGATCGCATCGAGCGGCGCACCACCACCATCACGGCGCTCAGCGACGTGACGGTGATCGAGATCAAGGCCGAGGCATTGCGCGTCGCTACGGACGCCTGCCAGGTCGGGCTGAACAAGGCGTTCATGCGCGTGTTGATCGATCGGCTGATGCAGGCCAATATGCAGCTGGCCGCGCGCGGCTAGGAGGCGAACATGAGGCTTGGGATCCTGGTGATCATGGCGATGGCGGGGATGCCGTGCCTCGCCGCGGACAATGCCGTGGAGCGCGGCCTGCAGACAGCGGGCAAGGCGCTCGAGCGCGGCGCCAAGGCCGCCGGGCGCGCCGTGGAGCGCGGCGCCACCGCGGTGCAAAAAGGTGCCGCCAAGGTGCACAAGAAGGTCGAGGAAAAGGTCACGCCGAAGTAGCGATGCGCGCGAGCGCCTCGATCCAGAGCGGCGATTCGTTGAGGCAGGGCAGCGCGCGGAACTCGGTGCCGCCCGCGTCGAGGAAGATGCGCCTTCCCTCGATGGCGATTTCCTCCAGCGTTTCCAGGCAGTCGGCCACGAATCCCGGGCAGAGCACGGCCACCCTGCGCGTGCGCGCGGCACCGAGCGCGGCCAGGACCTCGGAGGTGTAAGGCTGCAGCCAGCGCGCCGGACCGAAGCGCGACTGGAAAGTGACGCGGTACTCATCCGGCGTCAGTTGCAGTGCCTCGGCAAGGAGCCGCGCGGTGCGCTCGCATTGGTCCCGATACGGATCGCCGCGCTCCACCGCGCGCTGCGGCAGGCCGTGGAAGCTCATGACCAGTACGTCGGGGCGCTCCTGTACCAGCGCCGCCAGCGCCGCGATGTAGGCCGGGTGCTCGTGAAACTGCTCGACGAAGTCCACCTGCCCGCCGACCACGTCGCGGATCGATTCGGTGGTGCTGCGCGCGTACTGCGGATAGAGCGGAACCACGCGTGAGTCCGGCGGGAGTCTTTTCAGGGCGCCGCCGATGCTCGGTCCGCCATAGCGCATGGCGTACTCGACAGGCAGGCCGGTGGCCTCGCGCAGCAAGCGCGCCTGGCGTGCGGTATGCAGCGCCAGGGGCGAGCCCTCCGGCGTCCAGATTCTGGCGTACTTGGCCGCGGACTGCGCCGGACGCCGGCGCAGCACGATGCCGTGCAGCACCGGCAGCCACAGCCAGCGCGGCAGCTCGACCACGCGCGGGTCGGACAGGAATTCCGCGAGGTAAGCGCGCACCGCCGCCGGCGTCGGCGCCGCCGGCGTGCCCAGATTGACGAGGAGGATGCCGTTCAAGGCTTGGACAGCGCGCTCGACAGGAGCTTCGCAGTGACGTCGACGATCGGCACCACGCGGTCGTAGGCCATGCGCGAGGGACC
>JAABQT010000406.1 GCA_011391295.1 Betaproteobacteria bacterium | reverse complement strand
CACCCGCGCCGTCACCAACGCGGTGAAGCGCGCGCTGGGCTAGACTGCCCTCGAGGAGGGGGCATGCTGGAACCCGTTTTGATTCCACTGTGGCTGGCGGTCGCCGGCGCGGTCCTTGCGGCCTGGGCCTTCTACGAGCACGTCTTCATGCCGGCGCTGCGCTGGATGGTGATGCATCCGGCCAACCAGGTGATCGACGAGGTGGGCAAGCGCCTGCGCATCGGCATCCGCCCGTTCCAGCGCACGCGCCGCCAGGCGCTGATCCATCGCCTGCTCACCGACCCGAAGGTGCAGCAGGCGGCCGAGGCGTACGCGCGCGAACACAAGGTTTCCGTGATTGCCGCGCTGCACCGCGTGGAGCGCTACGCGCGCGACACCGTCCCGGCGTTCAACGCCTACCTCTACTTCCGTACCGGCTATTGGGTCGGCAAGCGCGTGGCGCAGCTCCTGTACCGGGTGCGCCTGGGCTACGTGGACGCCGAGAACCTGGCGCGCGTCGAGCCCGATTCCACCGTGGTGTTCGTGATGAACCACCGCTCCAACATGGACTACGTGCTCGCCAGCTACCTGGCCGCCGACCAGACGGCGCTCTCCTACGCGGTGGGCGAATGGGCGCGCATCTGGCCGCTGTCCGCGCTGATCCGCTGGATGGGTGCCTATTTCGTGCGGCGCAACTCGAACGATGAACTGTACCGGCGCGTGCTCGAGCGCTACATCGTCATGGCCACCGAAGCGGGTGTGCCCCAGGCGGTGTTCCCCGAGGGCGGCCTGACGCGCGACGGGCGCATGCGCGAACCCAAGCTCGGCGCAATCGACTACATGATGCGCGGCTTTCGCATCGACGGCGAACGCGATCTGGTGTTCATTCCTCTCGGCATCAATTACGACCGCGTGCTGGAGGACCGCACGCTGCTGCGCTCGCTTGATCCCGAGGCGGCGCGTCGCGGCCGCGTCGCGGCGCTCGGCACCACGCTGCGCTTCTTCTGGCGAAACTTCTGGCTGATGGTGCGAAGCGAATGGCACCGCTTCGGCTATGCCTGCGTCAATTTCGGCGCGCCGGTGTCGATGCGCGCCTACTGCCGCGAGCACAACCTCGATTTCCATCGTCTCTCGGGAGACGAGCGCAGGCGCGCGATGGCCGCGCTCGGCAAGCACCTGATGGAAGTGGTGGGCAGCATCGTGCCGGTGCTGCCGGTGCCGCTGATCGCCACTGTGTTCGTGCGCAGCGGCAACAAGGCGATTTCAGACATGGAGCTGAAGGGCGAAGTCAGCCGGCTGGTGGAACAGCTGCAGGCGCGCGGTGCGCACGTCTACGTGCCGCGCAAGGACTTCGACTACGCCGTCAACGTCGGCCTCCGGATGCTGCGGCTGCGCCGGCTGGTGGGCGAGCGCGATGGCCTGTTCTATGCGCAGAGCGAAGAACTGCCGCTGCTGCGCTACTACGCCAACTCGATCGCCCACCTGCTGGAAACGGGGACAGGCGCCATTTAGCGCCGCCGCTTCATCTCGCGGTTGGCGTCCAGCAGGTCCTGGCGCAGCTGGTCGCGCTCCTCGCGTGAAAAGCGGCCGCGCCCCCCGTCCTGGCGCTCCGTGCGGTCCCGGCGAAATTCCCGGCGCTCCTCGCGCGGTCGATCGCGCGGCTGCAGGCCCTGCTTCTGGAATTGCTCGCCGCGCCCGGGCCGCTCCTGGGCGTAGGCCGGCGCATGCGCCAGCAGGATGGCGCCGAGCAGCAGGGCAAGGATCGCTCTCATGGCCCATGCATAATAAGATGATTTCCCTCCGAATCCTGTAACAAACCGTAACCCGACCTCCCCGCCCGCCATGGCCGAACTCAAAACCCGCATCCTCGTCGTCGACGACGACCAGCGCCTGCGCGACCTGCTCACGCGCTACCTGGGCGAGCAGAAATTCGAGGTGCATGCGGTGGCCGACGCCACCGGCATGGACAAGCAGCTGCTGCGCGAGCGCTACGACCTGCTGGTGCTCGACCTGATGCTGCCGGGCGAGGACGGCCTCGCCATCTGCCGCCGCCTGCGCGCCTCCGGCGCCCCGCCCGCGATCATCATGCTCACCGCCCGCGGCGACGAGGTGGACCGCATCGTCGGCCTGGAAATGGGGGCCGACGACTACCTGCCCAAGCCCTTCAACCCGCG
>JAABQT010000405.1 GCA_011391295.1 Betaproteobacteria bacterium | reverse complement strand
GGCCGATTCCATGCTCAATACGCCCGCCACCTACGCGATGTACATCGCCGGGCTGGTGTTCAAGTGGCTGAAGACGCAGGGCGGCCTGGCCGAGATGGAGAAGCACAACATCGCCAAGGCGCGGCTGCTCTACGACTATCTGGATGGAAGCTCCTTTTACAAGAATTCAGTCGACAAGAAAGACCGTTCGAGAATGAATGTGCCTTTCACTTTGAAAAATTCCGATCTGGATGCCGAGTTTCTCAAGGGCGCCGAGGCGCGCGGGATGGTTCAGTTGAAAGGCCACCGTTCCGTGGGCGGCATGCGCGCGTCCATCTACAACGCGATGCCGGTCGAGGGCGTGAAGCAGCTGGTGGCGTACATGAAGGAGTTCGAGGGCAAGCATGGTTAACGTATCCAAGCACGCGAAGAAGTTGGAAGTGCTGGTGCTCAACCCGATCGCGCAGGTGGGCCTGAAGCGGCTGCCGTCCGCACGCTTCGAGGTGGTGAAGGAGTCCAGGGCGCCGGACGTGATCCTGGTGCGTTCCGCCGACATGCACGGCATGAAGTTCGACGCGCGGCTCAAGGCGGTGGGACGCGCGGGCGCGGGGGTGAACAACATTCCGGTGCAGGAATTGTCCAAACTCGGCGTGCCGGTGTTCAACGCGCCGGGCGCGAACGCCAACGCGGTGAAGGAGCTGGTGATCGCCGGCATGCTGATCGCGGCGCGGAACCTGGGTCCCGCCCTGGACTTCGTGCGCAATCTGGATACGAAAGACAAGGAGCTGGAGAAAAAAGTAGAGGCGGGCAAGAAGGCCTACGCCGGCGTTGAGCTCCCGGGCCACACGCTGGGGGTGATCGGCCTGGGCAAGATCGGCAGCCTGGTGGCCGATGCCGCGATTCGCCTGGGGATGAACGTGCTCGGCTACGACCCGGAGATCACCGTGGACGCCGCCTGGAGCCTGCCCTCGCAAGTGCGCAAGGCGAACTCGGTGGACGAGCTGCTCAGGACGAGCGACTTCGTCACGCTGCACGTGCCGCTGGTGGAAAAGACGCGCAGGCTGGTCAACGCGAAGAATCTCGCTCACATGAAGGCCGGCGCGGTACTGCTCAATTTCTCCCGCGACGGCGTGGTGGATGACGAGGCGGTGCTGAAAGCCCTCGGCGCCCGGCAGCTGCGCTGCTACGTCACGGATTTTCCGTCGGCGGAACTGATCGGCAAGGCCGGCGTGGTCGCGCTGCCGCACCTGGGCGCGTCCACCAGCGAAGCCGAGGACAATTGCGCCATCATGGTGGTCGACCAGGTGGCCGCCTACTGCAGCGACGGCACCATGGAGAACGCGGTCAACTTTCCCAACACGCAGATGCCGCGCGAATCGCCCTACCGCCTGGCGATCGCCAACGCCAACGTGCCGAACATGCTGGCGAGCATCTCCAACGCGATGGGCAGCCGCGGGATCAACATCCACAACATGCTGAACAAGTCGAAGGGCGAAATGGCCTATACGCTGGTCGACGTGGACAGCCCGGTGCCCGACGCCGCGATCAAGGAGTTGTGCGCGATCAAGGGCGTGCTCGCGGTGCGCTACCTCCCCGCCGAAGCATGAGCGACAGGGAAATCCGCAAGCTGCGGCTGGAAATCGACGCGGTGGATGCGCAGCTGCTCGCGCAGCTCAACCGCCGTGCGGCGCTGGTGCGCAAGGTCGGCGAACTGAAGGGCGGGGCGCCCGCGTACCGTCCCGAGCGGGAAAGCGAAATCCTGCGCCGCGTGGCGGCGCAAAGCGCCGGGGCCGGCGATCGCGAGGGCTTGCCTGCCGACAGCGCGGTCGGCATATTTCGCGAGATCATTTCGGCCTGCCGCGCGCTCGAGCAGGACATCCGCGTCTCCTACCTCGGCCCGCAGGGCACGTTCAGCGAGCAGGCGGTGCGCCAGCATTTCGGCCTTGCGGTCGCCGCCGCGCCGGCGGCGACCATCGACGAGGTGTTCCGCAGCGCCGAGTCCGGCGCGACCCACTTCGCGGTGGCGCCGGCGGAGAATTCCACCGATGGCGTGGTCGGCCGCACGCTGGACCTGCTGCTCACCACGCCGCTCAGGATCTGCGGCGAAGTGGATCTGAGGGTCAAGCAGAACCTGCTTTCCAGGATGAAAGGCCTCAAGGAGATCAGGAAAATCTACTCGCATGCCCAGTCGCTCG
>JAABQT010000404.1 GCA_011391295.1 Betaproteobacteria bacterium | reverse complement strand
GGTGCGCACCGGCACGCCCAGCAGCAGGTCGCCGCCGTTGCGCACCGCGGCCGCTTTCAGCCGCTCGAGATAGGCGGGATCGACGAGATCGAGGAAGCGCGGCACCGCGGTCTCGGGCAGCACGATCAGCCGTGCCTTGCCGCCTGCATTGGTCTCCTCGGCGAGCCGCGCGTAGGTCTCCAGTGTCCGCTCGTAGCGCTGCGGGTCGAACTTCATCTCCTGGGGCACGTTGCCCTGCACGAGCGCAACGCGCAGCGGCTCGCCGGCGGGCGCGGTCCACTCGATGGAGCGCAACGCGTAGCCGCAGGCGAGCAGGACCACCAGCGCGGCCACCGCCTTCCAGCGCGCGTGGCCGAGCGCGGCGCACCACAGCAGGCCGGCGGCCACGGCGCTCGCCAGCGAAACGGCGTAGACGCCGCCCAGCGGCGCGAAGCCCGAGAGCGGATCGTCGATCGCCGTGTAGCCGAGCGCGAGCCAGGGGAAACCGGTCAGGAACCAGCTGAGCGGCCATTCCATCAGCACCCAGGCGGCGGGAACCAGCAGCACGGCGCGCAGCACCGCAGGCGCCGCGCTGTCGCGCGCGATGCGGGCCTGGATCCAGCCGGCGAGCGCGGGAAACAGCGCGAGGAACGCGCACCAGGCGAGCGTCGCCGCCGCCGCGAGCGGCACCGGCATGGCGCCGAAGCGATGCAGGCTCACGTAAACCCAGGACGCGCCGGCCCCGTAAAGCCCGAGGCCGAAAAAGTATCCGATGCGCCAGGCCGCGCCGGGCGAGGGCGCATGCACCCAGAGATGGGCGAGGACCGCCAGCGCGAGCAGCGTGGCGGGGAAAAAATCCAGCGGCGAGAATCCCGCGACCGCCGCCGCGCCCGCGACGAAAGCGACCGCGTGCGCGGCCGGCAGCCTCACGTCTTCGGTTTCTCGACGATCAGCGTGTAGACGCGCCGGCTGTCGGCGCGCAGCACCTGGAACTTCAGTCCGGCGATGGAGAGGATCTCGCCGCGCCGCGGCAGGCGGCCCAGGTGCGCGATCACCAGGCCGCCGACGGTGTCGTGCTCTTCGTCGGAAAAGTCGGTGCCGAATGCGGCGTTGAAATCGGCGACCTGCGTCAGCGCCTTGACGCGGTAGCGCCCGCCGGGCTCGGGCAGGATGTTGTCGCTCGCCTCGTCGAAGTCGTACTCGTCCTCGATGTCGCCGACGATCTGCTCCAGCACGTCCTCGATGGTGACCAGGCCGGCCACGCCGCCGTATTCGTCCACGACGATCGCCATGTGGTTGCGGCTCGCGCGGAACTCGCGCAGCAGCACGTTCAGGCGCTTGGACTCGGGCACGAAGACCGCGGGGCGCAGCATCTCGCGCACGTCGAAGGGCTCCTCGCCGGCATAGTGGCGCAACAGGTCCTTGGCGAGCAGCACGCCGATCACGTCGTCGCGGTTCTCGCCGATCACCGGGAAGCGCGAGTGCGCCGTGCCGATCACCTGGGAAACGAAATCCTCCACCTTGGAGTGGACGTCGATCACGTCCATCTGGGCGCGCGGAATCATGATGTCGCGCACCTGCATCTCCGAGACCGCGAGCGCGCCTTCGATGATCGAGATCGCGTCGGCATCCAGCAGGTTGCGCTGGTAGGCCGAGCGCAGCAGCCGCGTGAGCGCAGCGCGATCGGCCGGTTCGCGCAGGAACAGCGCGGAGAGCCGCTCGAGCAGGCCGGGTCGGGCAGGATCGGTCATTGCGGGGAGGAGGCTATTTTACCGCCTCGCCCGCGGCATACGGGTCGCCGTAACCGAGGCGGCGCAGGATGCGGATTTCCGCTTTCTCCATGCGCGCCGCGGCGGATCGGCGCCGATGGTCGTGGCCGCGCAGGTGCAGGATTCCGTGGACGACGAGATGCGCGTAGTGCGCGCGCAGCGTCTTGCCCTGTTCACGCGCTTCGCTGGCGATGACCGGATGGCACAGCACGATGTCGCCGCTTCCCCGTCCATAGGGAAACGACAGCACGTTCGTCGCGTAATTCTTTCTCCTGAAACGCCTGTTCAGTCTTTGACTCTCCGCGCGACCGACGATGCGCAAGGTGATGTCGGCGCGCGAAGCTTCGCGTGCGTATCGCCTGAGCAGAGTGGCCGGCGGCGCGCCAGCCACCGCGACTTGCACGGCGACCCTACTTGCCCGGCGGATT
>JAABQT010000403.1 GCA_011391295.1 Betaproteobacteria bacterium | reverse complement strand
CATTTCGCGCCTGTTCGCAGATCTGTTCCGCGACCTGCAGGTGCAGCGCCTGGCGGGTTTCTTCGCCACGCTGCGCGACAGCCTCGCGCATTGGGCCCCGGCCGATGGCGCGGCCCCTCTCACGGTGCTGGTCACCCCGGGGCCGCTCAACGAGACCTACTTCGAGCACACCTACCTCGCGCGCTACCTCGGCATTCCGCTGGTCGAAGGCAACGACCTCACCGTGCGCGACGGCAAGGTGTGGCTGAAGACCCTCTCGGGCCTGCAGCGCGTGCACGTGATCCTGCGGCGCCTCGATGACGACTACTGCGACCCGCTCGAATTGCGCAGCGATTCGGCGCTCGGCATCGGCGGCCTCGCGGACGCGGCGCGCCGCGGCAACGTGCTGGTGGCCAACGCGCTCGGCTCCAACCTGCTCGAATCGGGCGCGCTGCTCGGCTTCCTGCCCGGGCTGTGCGAGCGGCTGCTCGGCGAGAAGCTGCGCATGCCCTCGGTGGCCACCTGGTGGTGCGGCGAGCCTGCCGCGCTCTCGGATGTGGTGAAGCGCTTGGACCGGCTCGTGATCAAGGGCGCGTTTCCGCAGATGCGCGTCGAGCCGATGTTCGGCGAGGACCTCGACGAGCGCGGCAGGAAGCGCGTCGCCGCGATGCTCAACGCGCGGCCGCAGATGTACGTCGCGCAGGAGCTGGTGCAGCTGTCGCAGGCGCCGGTTTGCGACCGGGCGCATCCGAAGCAACTGCAGGCGCGCGCCATCGGCCTGCGCGTCTACGCCTGCGCGAGCCCGAACGGCTACGTCGTGATGCCGGGCGGCCTGACGCGCGCGGCGACCGGACCGGATGCGCGCGTCATCTCCATGCAGCGCGGCGGTTCGAGCAAGGACACCTGGGTGCTCTCGACCGGCCCGGTCAGCACCTTCAGCCTGCTGAAAAGGGAAACCGGGCCGCAGGACCTGGTGCGCACCGGCCTCAACCTTTCCAGCCGCGTGGTGGAAAACCTCTACTGGTTCGGCCGCCATGCCGAGCGCTGCGACGACGTCGCGCGGCTGCTGCGCGTAGCACTCCTGCGCGTCATCGAGGAATCGCCCGCGGAACGCGCGCGCGCCTGGCCCGGCATCGTCGGCCTGCTGCGCCACACCGGCATCCTCGCCGAGGAGGACGCCGGCGCGGACGAGGCGGCCGTGGCACGCATCCTGCGCAACGCGGTCGTGGACGACGCGAAGCCCGGCCTCGCGGGCGACCTGAAACAGCTCCTGCGCGTCGCCTCGCAGCTGCGCGAGCGCCTGTCGCTGGACAACTGGCGCACGCTCAACCACATGACGCGGCGCCTGGAGCGCAGCCGCGGCCGCCAGATCGCGCTCTCGGAAGCGCTCGCCGAGCTCGACCGCGACATCGCCGCCTTCATCACGCTCTCGGGCTTCGCGCTGGATGGCATGACGCGCGACCACGGCTGGCGCTTCCTCTCCATCGGCCGGCGCATCGAGCGCCTGCAGTTCCTGTGCGGCACGCTGCAGCAGGCGCTGGCGGGCCCCGCCGACGCCGACATCGGCTGGGTGCTCGAACTCGCCGACTCGAGCGTGACCTACCGCTCGCGCTACATGGCGCGCCCGGAATGGCTGCCGGCGCTCGACCTGCTGGTGCGCGACCTGTCCAACCCGCGCTCGATCGCGTTCCAGCTGAAGGGGCTGCACGATTTCCTCGGCCGGATTGAGGCCGCCTACGGCGAGGGCATCGAGGAGCGGCTCGATACCGCGATGATGGCGCTGGAGGCGATCGACCCCGGCGCCGACCTGCAGCACGGCAGCGCGCGCCTCGCGGCGCTGCTGGAGGAGTGGCACGCGGCCTCGTTCCGGCTTTCCGAGCAGCTCGGCCTGCGTTTCTTCTCGCATGTAGGCGAGGTCAACAGACAGACGTTCGCGATGTGATGCAGCGATGTAAGGCGACGACGTGATGCGCTACCAGGTCATCCACGAAACGGTCTACAGCTACGAGAGCCCCGTGGTGCTCTCGCAGCAGCTGCTGCACCTCACGCCGCGGCCGCTGCCGTTCCAGGCGATCGAGGCGCACCGCATCGCGGTCGAGCCCGCCCCCGGGGAGACCGTGGCGCGCGAAGACTACTTCGGCAACCCGGTGACGCAGATCGTGCTCGCCGCGCCCCATTCGTCGCTCGCGGTGCGCGCCGAAACGCA
>JAABQT010000402.1 GCA_011391295.1 Betaproteobacteria bacterium | reverse complement strand
CCTTGCAGATGGAAAGCGTGTAACCGAGTACGTTGCGCGTATCGCGCGGGTCGATGATGCCGTCGTCGAGCAGCAGCGCCGAGGTGACGAGCGCATCTTGCTGGCGCTCGAAGTTCTCCACGATCTTCGCCTTCATGGCGTCGATCTGGTGGTGGTCGACGTCCTGGCCTTTTCTTTTCATGCCGGCCTCCATGACGATCGCCATGGTCAGCGCGGCCTGCTCGGCGCCCATCACTGCGGTTTGTGCGTTGGGCCAGGAGAACAGGAAGCGCGGCTGGTAGCCGCGCCCGCACATGCCGTAGTTGCCGGCGCCGAAGGAGGCGCCGCACATCAGCGTGATCTGCGGCACGTCGGCGTTCGACACCGCCTGGATCATCTTCGAGCCGTGCTTGATCATGCCCGCTTCTTCCGAAGCCTTGCCGACGATGTAGCCGGTGGTGTTCTGCAGGTACAGGATCGGCAGCCCCGCTTGGCAGCAGGACTGGATGAAGTGCGTGGCCTTGTTGGCGCCCGCCGGGTCGAGCGGCCCGTTGTTGGTGACGAGGCCGACGCGAAAACCCTGCACCGCGGTATGGCCGCAAACCGTTGCCGGCCCGTAGTCGGCCTTGAAGTCGAGGAAGTCGGAATCGTCCACGATGCGCGCGAGGATCTCGCGCATGTCCACGGGCTTCCTGTAGTCCTCGGGGATCACCCCGAGTAACTCCTCGGCCGCGTAGCGCGGCGGTTTGCCCGCCGGCGTGAAGGACGATTTCCAATCGAGGCGCGAGAGCACTTCGCGCGCATAGCGGATGCCGTCGGCGTCGTTCTCGGCGAGGTACTCGCCCAGACCCGAGACCTGCGTGTGCATCACCGCGCCGCCCAGCTCTTCGTCGGTGGCGATTTCGCCGGTGGCGGCTTTCAGCAGCGGCGGCCCGGCGAGGAACGCCTTGGCGCGCCCCCGCACCATGATCACGTAGTCCGAAAGCCCCGGCATGTAGGCGCCGCCGGCCGTGGACGAACCGTGCACCACCGTCACCACCGGCAGGCCGGCGGCGGAGAGTTTCGCCAGGTTGTAGAAAATCGCGCCGCCATGGATGAAACCCTCGACGCGGTACTTGAGCAGATTCGCGCCCGCCGATTCGACCAGGTGCACGAACGGCAGCCGGTTCTCCAGCGCGAGGCCCTGGGCGCGGATCAGTTTTTCGCGCCCCATGTGCTGGATGGCGCCGGCGTCGATGCCCGAATCGCTCGCCACCACCATCGAGCGCACGCCGGACACATAGCCGACACCCGCGATCATGCCGCCGCCGGGGATGGTCTTCTCCGGATCGGGATGGTCCAGGCAGTAGCCGGCCATGGACGACAACTCGAGCCAGGGCGCACCCGCATCGAGCAGGCGCGCGATGCGCTCGCGCGGCAGCAGTTGCCCGCGCTTGTCGAACAGCGGTCTCGCCTTGGCGGATTCGTCGCGCGTGCGCGCCTCCAGCTCGCGCAGGCGCTCGATCAGCTTCAGCATGCCCGCGCGGTTGCGCTGGAACGCCTCGCCGGTGACATCAATCTTCGATTGGATTTGAGGCATCAGCCGCGCAACAAAGAAAGCATCTGCTTGGTCAGTGTCCACCAATGGAATATCATCCGTCAATGATTCCCCGGACCCTGTTCACGCCGGAGCACGAGACCTTCCGCGACAGCGTGCGCAGGTTCATGGAGGCGGAGGTCAAGCCGCACGACGAGCGCTGGCAGGAGCAGGGCTACGTGGATCGCGAGGTGTGGCTGAAGGCCGGCGCGAACGGCTTCCTGTGCGCCTCGATGCCCGAGGAGTACGGCGGCTCGGGCGCGGACAAGCTCTACAGCGTGGTGCTGATGGAAGAGCAGGCGCGCGCCAACAACTCCTCGCTGGGCTGGGGGCTGCACTCGGAAATCGTCGCGCCCTACCTCCTGCGCTACGGCAGCGACGCGCTGAAGAAGAAATACCTGCCCAGAATGGCCGCCGGCGAGATGATCAGCGCCATCGCCATGAGCGAGCCCGGCGCGGGCTCCGACCTGCAGGCGGTGAAGACCAGCGCGCAGAAGAAGGGCGACAGGTATATCGTCAATGGCTCGAAGACTTTCATCACCAACGGTTGGCACTGTGACCTGGTGATCGTGGTGGCGAAGACCGACCCGGCGAAAGGCGCCAAGGGCACCAGCCTGGTGGT
>JAABQT010000401.1 GCA_011391295.1 Betaproteobacteria bacterium | reverse complement strand
TCACCTTGTAGGGCTTGCCGAACATCATCACCGAGCGGTAGTTGATCGACTTGTGAAAGCCCGAGCGCGCCACGACGAGGGCATCAAGGTGCATCACCGTCAGGCACACGCGCGGGCTCTTTTCCAGCGCCATCAGCATGCGGCTCTTCGAGGAGCCGTGCCAGTACACCGCGTCGCCCTCGCGCCAGTAGGCGGTCGGCGTGACGAACGGATGCCCGTCGATCACGTAGCCGATGTGGCAGATGAAGCCCGCGTCGAGAATGGCGTAGACGGTGTCGCGATCGTAGTGCGCTCGCTTGGGCAAGCGCTTGATCCTGGTGCGTGCGCTGGGGCTGAAGTCTTTCACTCTTGGCTCCGGGTTGGAATGCGCATGTTAGCAGCGGCGCCATGGCGGACGCGGCCCAGTTCGGTAGACTGCATGCATGGCCCTGGACCCGCTCGCCGCCTACGACGCGCTCACCGCCGGCCGCACGCGCTTCGTGCGCGTGGACGAGTTGTGCCGCCTGGCGGCGGAGCACCTTCCCGGCCTGGTGCCTGGCGCGCTGGAGCTCGCGGCGGAGGCGCGCCGCGCGCAACGCGACAAGCAGGGACTGGAGAAGGCGCAGGGTACGTTCCTCGCCGCGGTGCTCTCCGACCCGGTGGCCGGCACGCATCTGTGCCACGCCATGCTGCAGCCGCGCGCCGACGCGCGCGAGCATCTCGCCACCTACGAAGCCAAGGGCGAGCTGGTGCTCGGGGGCGCGCATCTCAAGCGCCAGGGCAAGGCCACGGTGCTGACCATGCGCAATCCCAGGTATCTCAATGCCGAGGACGAGTCGACGCTCGACGGCATGGAGATCGCGGTGGACGTGGCGCTGCTCGACAGGAAATCCGAACTCTGCGTGCTGCGCGGCGACCCGGTCGAGCACCCCAAGCACGCCGGCCAGCGCGTGTTCGGCGCCGGCATCAACCTCACGCATCTCTACCAGGGCAAGATCCGCTTCCTCTGGTACCTGATCCGCGACCTCGGCTTGGTCAACAAGCTCTACCGCGGCCTTGCGCTGCCCGACGCGCATCCCGAGACCGACTGCGTCGAGAAACCCTGGGTGGCGGCGGTGGAGCGCTTCGCCATCGGCGGGCACTGCCAGCTCCTTCTCACCATGGATTACGTGCTCGCCGCCGAGGACGCCTACATGACGCTGCCGGCGAGGAAGGAAGGCATCATCCCGGGCGCGGCGAACTTGAGGCTGCCGCGCTTCGTCGGTGCACGCGTCGCGCGCCAGGCAATCCTGGCCGGGCGGCGCCTGGATTGCGCGAGCGCCGAAGGACTGAAGATCTGCGACGAGATCGTGCCGGCGACCGGGATGGACCAGGCGATCGAGCGCACCATCGATCACCTCACCAATTCCGGCGTGGTGAGCGCGGCGGGCAACCGGCGCGCGTTCCGCGTGGGCGAAGAGCCGCTCGATACTTTCCGGCGCTACATGGCGGTATACGCGCGCGAGCAGGCGCTGTGCCATTTCAGCCCGGCGCTGATCGCGAACCTGGAGCGGCATTGGGATGCCGCCAACCGCAGGCTATGACAGCAGGAACTCGCGCACGATTCTGATCTGGTCCTCGTGCATCAGCGTCGGCGCATGGCCGACGCCCGGCAGCTCCGCCAGCTTCGCCTTCGGACCGCGCTGCGTCATCTGCTCCGCAGTCGCCTTCGACAGCAGGTCCGACTGCGCGCCGCGGATCACCAGCGTCGGGCAACGGATGGCGTCCCAGTAACACCACAGTTCCATGTCCTTTTCCGGCATCTGCTGGCGGTAGGGCTCGGCGATCTTCGGGTCGTAGTGGAAGCGGTAGCTGCCGTCGGCGTTCTGCCGCAGCACCACCTCGGTGAGAAAACGCCACTCCGCGTCCGTGTGCGGCCCGAAAGGCGCCGACGTCGCGCGCACCACCTGCTCCGCGGTTTCGACGTTGGGAAACGTCGGCGCCGCGCCAAGGTAGGCGCCGATGCGCTCGAGCGCCGCTTTGGCGATCACCGGCCCGGCGTCGTTCAGCACCAGCCGCGCCACCGGCGAGTCCTTCTGCGCCGCGAGCGCCATGCCGATCAGCGCGCCCATCGACGTGCCGACCCAATGCACCTGCTCGACGTCCAGGCGCGCGATCAGCGTCACCATGTCGGACACGTATTGCGGGACGGCGTAAAGCATCGGGTCGGCGAGCCACTC
>JAABQT010000040.1 GCA_011391295.1 Betaproteobacteria bacterium | reverse complement strand
GCCAACGACCAGAGAAAGACCATCTACGCGCTGCGCAACGAGCTGCTCGAGTCGCAGGACGTTTCCGCGCGCATCACCGACCTGCGTGCCGGCGTACTCGCGGACACCTTCCGCGCCTACGTGCCGCCGGAAAGCGTCGAGGAGCAGTGGGACATCAAGGGCCTGGACAAGTCGCTGCGGGCGGAATTCAACCTGTCTCTTCCCCTGGACCAGTGGCTGCAGAAGGAACCGGAACTGGGCGAGGAGGCGCTGCTCGAGCGCATCACGCAGAAGGCGCACGAAGCCTACCGCGCCAAGATCCCGCCGGGTGCCGAGGACTCGTTTCACCAGTATGAGCGCTACATGATGCTGCAGGTGCTGGACGCGCACTGGCGCGAGCACCTGGCGGCGCTGGATCACCTGCGCCAGGGCATTCACCTGCGCGGCTACGCGCAGAAGAACCCGAAGCAGGAATACAAGCGCGAGGCCTTCGAGCTGTTCGGCGCGCTGCTGGAGGCGGTGAAGCTGGAGGTGACGCGCACGCTGTTCTCGGTCGAGATCAGTGCCAGCGACGTGGTGCCCCAGCCCGACGTCGGCCAGCACGTGGAGAACGTGCGCCTGCAGCATGCGGACTACGACACCGCGCTCGCCGCGGGCGCGGAGGAACGCAAGGCGCAGCCGACCGTGCGCCCGACGCAGAAAGTCGGACGCAACGATCCCTGCCCCTGCGGCTCGGGCAGGAAGTTCAAGCACTGCCACGGCAAGCTGAGCTAGCGCCATGGCGGTGAACCTGCGCGCACCGGATCCGGCGCAGCTTTTTCCGGTCCCGGGCGTGGAGCTCGGCGTCGCCGAAGCGGGGGTGCGCAAGGCCAACCGCAAGGACCTGCTGGTGATGCGCCTCGCACCCGGGGCCAGCGTCGCCGGGGTGTTCACGAAGAATCGATTCTGCGCGGCGCCCGTGGTACTGGCCAGAAGGCACCTGCGCAATCCCGTGCGCGCACTGGTAGTGAACACGGGCAACGCCAATGCCGGCACGGGCAGCGACGGCCTGAAGCGCGCGCAGGCGGTCTGCGTGGCGCTCGCCTCGGCCCTGGGTTGCCGGCCCGGGCAGGTGCTGCCGTTCTCGACCGGGGTGATCATGGAGCCCCTGCCGGCGGACCGGATTGCCGCCGGCCTGCCGCAGGCGCTCGCCGACCTGCGCTGTGCCAACTGGGCCGGTGCCGCGCAGGCGATCATGACGACCGACACGGTGCCCAAGGCGGCGTCGAGGCGGGTGCGGCTGTCTTCCGGACTGGCCACGGTGACCGGGATTGCCAAGGGCTCCGGCATGATCCGGCCGGACATGGCGACGATGCTTGGTTTCATTGCCACGGACGCGAGGGTGGCGAAGTCGGCATTGCAACGAATGACGAAGTCGGCGGCCGAACAGTCCTTTAACGCCATTACGGTGGATGGAGACACGTCGACAAACGACGCTTTCATGTGCCTCGCGACCGGAAAAGGCCCGGTCGCGAGATCGAGGAAAGACGTGGATGCCCTTGCCGGTGCAATTACCGGGGTGGCTCAGGTCCTCGCCCAGGCCATCGTGCGCGACGGCGAAGGCGCCACCAAGTTCGTCACCGTGCGCATCGAGCGCGGGCGCAATGCCGCCGAGTGCCGCAAGGTGGCTTATGCCATCGCACACTCCCCGCTGGTGAAGACCGCGTTCTTCGCCTCCGACCCGAACCTGGGCCGCATCCTGGCCGCCATCGGCAACGCCGGAATCGCCGGATTGGACACCTCCAGGGTGGACCTGTATCTGGACCAGGTGCTGGTGGCCAAGGGCGGCGGCAGGTACGCCGGCTACCGGGAGGCGCAAGGCGCCGCGGCGATGAAGAAGCGGGAGTTCACGGTGCGCGCGCTGCTCAACCGCGGCAAGGCCGCCGCCACCGTCTGGACCTGCGATCTGTCTTACGATTACGTGAAAATCAATGCGGAATACCGATCGTGAGCCAGGATTTCGAAAAACTGCTGCATAAGCTCGAGCAGTTGCTGCCCCCGGCGCCGCCGCCGACCGACTGGGGCGCGAGTATTGCGTTTCGCTGGCGCAAGAGCTCGGGCATCAACGCGCGCGGCTGGCTGCAGCCGGTGCGCCACGTGCACCGCATGCGGCTGTCCGACCTGCAGGGCATCGCCCCGCAGATTGGCAAGGTGGAGCAGAACACGCGCCAATTCCTCGAGGGCAAGCCGGCCAACAACGTGCTGCTGACCGGCGCGCGCGGCACCGGCAAGTCCTCGATCGTGAAGGGGTTGCTGAACAAGTACCACAAGCAGGGCCTGCGCCTGATCGAAGTGGAAAAGAACGATCTGGTCGACCTGCCCGCGATCACCGACCTGGTCGCCGGCCGCGGCGAGCGCTTTCTCCTGTTCTGCGACGATCTCACGTTTCACGGCGCGGAGGACGGCTACATCGCGCTCAAGGTGGCGCTCGACGGCTCGATCTCGACCACTTCGGAGAACGTGCTGGTCTACGCTACCTCCAATAGGCGGCACCTGATGCCAGAATTCATGCAGGAAAACCTCGAGACCCGGTACGTCGGCGAGGAGATCCACCCCGGCGAAACCGTGGAGGAGAAAATCTCGCTGTCCGAGCGCTTCGGCCTGTGGGTGTCCTTCTATCCCTTCGACCAGGACGAATACCTGGAAATCCTGGCGCACTGGCTGAAGACGCTGGGCTGCGCGGCGAAGGACGCCGAAGCCGCGCGCGAGGAGGCGCTGCAGTGGTCGCTGCAGCGCGGCTCTCGCAGCGGGCGCGTCGCCTACCAGTTTGCCCGCGACTGGGCGGGCAAGCACGCCCGGAAGAAATAGCTTGGCGCTGGAAGTCGCGGCGGCGGTGATCCAGCGCGCCGACGGCGCCTTCCTGCTCGCCCGGCGTCCTGCGGGCAAGGTGTACGCGGGCTACTGGGAGTTCCCGGGCGGCAAGATCGAGCCCGGGGAACCGGCGCCGGAGGCGCTCGCGCGCGAGCTGCGCGAGGAGCTCGGCATCGACCCCTGCGTTGCGTTTCCGTGGATCACGCGCGAGTACACGTATCCGCACGCCGCGGTTCGGCTCAACTTCTTTCGCGTCACCGCCTGGAAAGGCGATCCTCACCCGCGCGAGGAACAGGCCATCGCATGGCAGCGCTTCGGCACGCCCCTGGCCGAGCCCATGCTGCCGGCCAATGCGCCCGTGCTCTCGGCCCTGGCGCTGCCGCACGAGTACGCGATCACCGACGCGCAGAGCCGCGGCACGCGTCCCATGCTGGCCAGAATCCTCGCCCGGCTGCAGCAGGGACTGCGGCTGATCCAGGTGCGCGACCGGGACTTGCCCCGGCGCGAGGCGTTCATCGGCTCGGTGGTGCGACTCGCCCACGGCCACGGGGCGCGGGTGCTGGTGAGCGGTGGCCCCGCGATTGGCGACGGCATGCATTTCACCGCCGCCCAGCTCATGGGCCTGAAGGCGCGGCCCGGGCAGGGTCTTGCCGGCGCGTCCTGCCACACCGCGGCGGAGCTGGCACGCGCCATGGCGCTGGAACTGGATTTTGCGGTGCTCGGGCCGGTCAAGCCGACCGCGTCGCACCTGGACGCCCGGCCGCTTGGTTGGGAGGGCTTCGCAGGCATCGCGCGCGGCGCCAGCATTCCCGTGTACGCGATTGGCGGCATGAAACCCGCCGACCTGGAACCCGCCTGGCGCGCCGGCGCGCACGGCGTGGCGATGATCAGCGCCGCCTGGGCCTAGTCTTGCGCCGCTACAGATTGCAGAACGTAAGACCGAAAGGCACGTCCCAATCCGCGGTACGCGGCTTGAGATCCTCGCCGGTCTGCGTCAGGAAGCGGATGTTGAGCACGTACTTGTTGGCGCTGATCTCGGGAACGCAGTTGGCATCGGGATCGAGGCGCACGCGCATCATCTGCGCCGTCTTGCCGCCGAGCATCTGCTGAAAGATGCCCTGCGCCGCCGTAAATTTCTGCGGCTTTCCGGACTCGCGCAGGATGCGCAGGATAATGGCCGAGCCGTCGCGCACCGGATACAGGGGCGCGGTCCAGGCGGCCAACTGGCCGATGCGCTCTTCCGCGGGGCGATGCAGCCAGAAATGATAGGACGGCAGATCGAATTCGCATGCGCCCCCGGGGATGCCGGTGCGCTGCTTGATCGCCATCAGCCAGTCGTTTTCACGGATGTACTGGCCGATCTTGCCGGTCATCGAGAACAGGGCCGCGGCCGCCTGCTCGATGTCGCGCAGCACGCTGCTGAGCGCTTCCTCGGAAATTTCAGGGTTGTTGCGGAACGACAGCAGCACCTGCTTTTGCCGCTCCAGTTCCTGCAGCAGGTCCGATTTCAGGTCGGCGCGGCTCGACACTTCGAGGATCTCGAACAGCGTGAGCAGGGCCACGTGGTGGTCGAGCGCGTCGGTGCGCGCGATGAAATGGCGCGAGCGCTCGAACAGGTCCTCCAGTCGCAGCAGGGTGCGAATGCGCTCGTTAAGCGGGTATTCGTACGTGATCACGTCCGCTCGCGGCTGGCCAAAACCTCGCGGATTCTGAGTGATTTGCCCTGAGATGACAAATTCACTCCGCGGCGCGCGCCAGGTGCAGGTAGCGCTCGTGCAGCGCGCGCACCTGCTTGTGCAGCGCGTCAAGCGGTCCCGAGTTGTCGATCACGTCGTCGGCGGCGGCGAGGCGCGCTTGCCTCGGCACCTGGCTGGCGATAATGCGCTGGATCTCGTCCCCGGGCAGGGCGCTGCGTTGCCGCACGCGCGTCCTTTGCACGTCTTCGGGGCAGTCCACCACCAGCACGCGCGCTACGCGCTTGCGGTAGTCGGCAGACTCGACCAGCAGCGGCACCACGTGGATCACGTAGGGCCCGTCGGCACAGACGATGCGCCGTTCCGATTCGGCGCGAATCAGCGGGTGCAGCAGTTGCTCGAGCTTCTTCTTCAGCGCCGCGTCGCCGAATACCCGCGCGCGCATCCTGGCGCGGTCCATGGCGCCGTCCGCGCCCACGGCGTCGTCGCCGAATTGCCTGCGCACCTCGGCCACGGCAGCGCCGCCCGCGCGCGTCAGATCGTGCGCGATGGCGTCGGTGTCCACCACCGTGGCGCCCAGACGCGCGAACTCATCGGCGGCGGCGCTCTTGCCGCTGCCGATGCCGCCGGTCAGGCCCACCACGTAGGCCATCAACCCAGGATCGGCAGCCAGCGGCGGCTGATGGCGTCGCCCCAGAACAAGGCGATCAGCCCTGCGGCAGCGAGATAGGGGCCAAACGGGATCGGTTTCTCGCGGCCGTGGCGCGCGAACACGATCAGCGCGATGCCGACCACGGCCCCGACTACCGAGGACAGCAGGATCACCATCGGCAGTTTCTGCCAGCCGAGCCAGGCGCCGATCGCGGCGAGCAGCTTGAAGTCGCCGTAGCCCATGCCTTCCTTGCCGGTCGAGAGTTTGAACGCCCAAAACACCAGCCATAGCGCGAGGTAACCGGCGATCGCGCCGATCACCGCCGTGCGCAGCGGCACGAAGGTGCCGCCCAGGTTGAAGGCCAGCCCCGCCCACAGCAGCGGCAGCGTGATGTCGTCCGGCAGCAGCTGCGTGTCCAGGTCGATCACCGTCAGCGCCAGTAGCGCCCAGCCGAAGCCCATCGCGCCCAGGGCCGCCAGCGAGGGGCCAAAGCGCCAGGCGCCATACGCGCCGATCAGTCCCGCGAGCAGCTCGACCACCGGGTAGCGCACGGCAATGCGGGCCGCACAGGCCGAGCACTTGCCGCGCAGCGCCAGCCAGCTGGCGAGCGGGATGTTCTCGAGCGCGCTGATGCGGTGGCCGCAGGCCGGGCAGGCGGAGCGGGGCACAAGCAGGTTATATCGACCGGCGGGCACCGGCGCAGCGCTCGCCTGGGCAGCGAGTTCCGCGCACTGTTCGTGCCAGTCGCGCTGCATCATCTTCGGCAGGCGATGGATGACGACGTTGAGGAATGAGCCGATGCAAAGGCCGAAGGTCAGGGCGACCCAGGGCAGGACCGCGGGCTGGGCCAGCCAGCCGGCAACCTCCATCTAGACGGCTTGGCCGATCTTGAAGATCGGCAGGTACATGGCGATCACCATGCCGCCAATGAGCACGCCGAGGACCACCATGATCATGGGTTCCATCAGCGAGGAAATGCCCGCGACCGCGTCGTCTACCTCGGCTTCGTAGAAGTCCGCCACCTTGCCGAGCATGGCGTCGAGCGCGCCCGTTTCCTCGCCGATCGAGCACATCTGCAGCACCATGTTCGGAAACACGCCGACGTTCTGCATCGCCATGGTGAGCGAGGTGCCGGTGGAGACATCCTGCTGGATCTTCTTGGTGGCCACCAGGTACACATGGTTGCCCGAGGCGCCGCCGACGGAGTCCAGCGCCTCCACCAGCGGCACGCCGGCCGCGAACATGGTGGCGAGCGTGCGCGTCCAGCGCGCGATGGTCGACTTCAGCACCAGGTCACCGAACACCGGCAGCCTGAGCATCAGCCGGTCCATGAAGATCTGCACCGGCAGCATGCGCTTCCAGGCCTCGAGGAAGCCGATCACGCTGCCGATGACCACCGGGAAGATGACGTACCAGTTGCCCACGAACCAGTCCGAGATCGCCATCACCATCAGCGTGGGCGCGGGCAGGTCGGCGCCGAAATTCTTGAACACTTCCTTGAACGCGGGGATGACGAAGATCATGATCACCGCGGTGATCACGAAGGCCACCACGATGATCGCGATCGGATAGAACAGCGCCGACTTGATCTTCGATTTGATGGCGAGGATTTTTTCCTTGTAGCTCGCCAGGCGGTCGAGCAGCGTTTCGAGAATCCCCGCCTGCTCGCCGGCCGCGACCAGGTTGCAGAACAGGGCGTCGAAGTACAGCGGGTACTTGCGGAACGCCTGCGCCAGCGAAGAGCCGGTCTCGACTTCGGTCTTGATTTCCACCAGCAGGCGGGAAACCGCGGGATTGGAGGCACCCTTGCCGACGATATCGAAGCACTGCAGCAGCGGTACACCAGCTTTCATCATCGTCGCCAGCTGGCGGGTAAACAGCGCGATGTCCTTTTCGCGCACCTTGCCGCCGCTGCCGTACTTCTGCTTCTTGATCTTCTTGACGACGACGCCCTGGCGGCGCAGCGTGGCGCTGACCGCGGACTCGCTCACCGAGCGCAGCTCGCCGCGGATCACCTTGCCGCCCTTGTCGCGCCCTTCCCAGAGGAAGTTGAACTCCTTGGGTCCGGCCGCCTTCGCCGCTGCTGCCGTCGCCATCGCGTCTCCCCGATCCCTTTCCCGTCGCCGCGGAACTGACGGGCGATGATGCCCTGAGGCGAGTGTTTTGTAAAGCCTCAGGTATCGCAGCTAAACTGCTGACGCACCTTGATTTTGAGAGGTCCCAGCCCCCCCTAAAATACCCCGGCCGAGGAGCTCACGGCAGTTCCAGTTCGCTGTGCTCCGTGGCCTGCGGGCGGAACAGGCGCACGGTCCGGATGGTGCGGCCCTGCGCGTGCACGATTTCCATCACCACCCCGCCGATCTTCACCGACACGTCGGCCTCGGGGATGTCGCGCAACTGCTCGAGGATCAGGCCGTTGAGCGTTTTCGGGCCCTCGAGGGGCAGGTTCAGGCCCAGGGCCCGGTTCAATTCGCGCACGGGCGTGGCGCCATCCGCGGTCGCCGTGCCGTCCTCGGCCCAGGCGAGCGCCTGCGCCGCCGTGGGCATCGACGTGGTGAACTTGCCAATGATCTCCTCGATGATGTCCTCCAGCGTCACCAGCCCCATCAGCTCGCCGTACTCGTCCACCACCAGCGCGAGGCGCTGCTCGTTCTCCTGGAAGTACTGCATCTGCGCGAATACCGGCGTGGTCGCCGGCACGAAGTAGGGCAGCACCAGCAGCGACTCGATCTCCTCCTTGTTGAGCGTGCCCGCCTGCAGCGGCGAGAGCACCTTGCGCAGGTGCAGCACGCCCAGCACCTCGCCGCGCGAATCGCGGAACACCGGCAGGCGCATGTGGTAGCTGGTGGCGAGGTGGCGTGCGATGGCCTCCATGTCCTCGTCCAGCTTGATCGACTCGATGCGCGCGCGCGGCAGCATGATGTCCTGCACCGTGATCGCGCCCAGGTCGAACAGGTTGAGCAGGATGGAGACGTGCTTTTTCGGCATGAAGCTCGACGATTCGAGCACCAGCGCGCGGATCTCCTCGGGCGACAGCGGCTGCGCGCCGGATTCCATGGGGCGGATGCGCAGCAGCGCGAGCAACGGCTTGAGCAGCGTCTCGGTGGACAGCGACAGCAGGTGGACGAAGGGCGCCGCGACGGTCGCCAGCAGGCGCATCGGCCAGGCCATGAGCCTGGCGATGTTCTCGGAGTTGTGCTGGCCGAGGCGCTTGGGCACCAGTTCGCCGATGACGATGGAGAAATAGGTCACCGAGATCACCACCACCGCCGTGGCGGCGAGGCCGCTCAGCTTGTGCTCGACCCCGAGGGATTGCAGCCACACGGCGACCGGGGCGGCGAACACCGCCTCGCCGATGATGCCGTTCATGATGCTGATCGAGGTGATGCCGATCTGCACGGTGGACAGGAAGCGCGTCGGCGATTCGACCAGCTGCAGCGCGCCTGCCGCCAGCCGGTCGCCGGAGCTCGCGAGCGCGGCCAGCCGCGGCCGGCGCGAAGTCAGCACCGCCACTTCGGACATGGCAAATACGCCGTTGACGAGTATCAGGCAAGCGAGGATCAGGATTTCCATGGGTCCACCCAGCCGGTCAGGAATTTGGCAAGCGTACGCGCCACTCAGCCGCGGCCGAGGACGACTTCGAGCACGAAACGGCTGCCGACATACGCGAGCAGCAGCATCACGAACCCGCTCAGCGTCCAGCGCAGCGCGGTGCGCCCGCGCCAGCCGTAGAAGTGGCGCCCAGCCAGCAGCACGGCGAACGTGGCCCAGGACAGGAGCGCAAACAGGGTTTTGTGATCGAAGCGCAGGGGGCGGCCGAACAGCGACTCGGAAAACGCGATGCCGCTGGCCAGCGTGAAGGTCAGCAGTACGAACGCGGTCGCGATGATGCGAAACAGCAACCGCTCCAGCGTCAGCAGCGGCGGCAGCGCGCCCAGCGCTCCGTGCAGCATGGCGGCGCCGTCGTCCTGCGGCAGGCCGCCGGCGCCCCGCGCCCGGTGCAAGCGCCGTTCCACGATCGCCATCAGCAGGGCGTGCAGGATGGCGATGGTGAACAGGCTGTAGGCGAGCATTGCCATCACCAGGTGCAGCTTGAATTCAACGCTGGCGGCGTAGCCGCCGCTGGCGTATCCGGGAAACAGCGCCGGCAGCGGCGCGGCGAGCGCGGCCAGCGCGAGTACCGGCGGCTGCATGCCCTCGAGGTCGTAGAACAGGCTTTCCACCCAGTACAGGAGAACCGTCAGCCACAGCATGGTGGAGAGCGCGTACGCGAAACCGAAGCGCAGTTCGCTCGGCGCGAACAGCTCGGCGTACAGCAGCGCGCCGTGCAGCGCCAGCGGGGCCAGGATCGCGGCGCGTTCCCAGGCGCGCAGGCCGCCCGCCGCGGCCGGCGTGCCCGCGCCCCGCGCGTGCCAGCGCGTATTCCAGAAGTGCCACGCCAGCGCCGCGTAGGCGACCGCGGCGAGCGCGTGAATTACAATGTCCGGCACCCAACCAGTTTATCACCCGTGCTCGACAACCTGACCGCGCGCCTGGCGAGGATCGTGAAGACGATCCGCGGCGAGGCGCGCCTCACCGAAGCCAACATCCAGGACGCGCTGCGCGAAGTGCGCGTGGCGCTGCTCGAGGCCGACGTGGCGCTGCCGGTGGTGCGGGACTTCATCGCTGCGGTGAAGGACAAGGCGCTCGGCGCGGAGGTGATCGGCAGCCTCACGCCGGGCCAGGCGCTGGTGGGCGTGGTGCACCGCGAGCTCGCGCGCCTGATGGGTGAG
>JAABQT010000400.1 GCA_011391295.1 Betaproteobacteria bacterium | reverse complement strand
GTAGTGCGGCGCGAGCTCCTTTTGTTTCAGGATCAACTCCTCGATCTGCGTCGGGAACACGTTCACTCCGCGAATGATCAGCATGTCGTCCGAGCGCCCGGTGATCTTCTCCATGCGGCGCATCGCGCGTGCCGTGGGCGGCAGGAGCCGGGTGAGGTCGCGCGTGCGGTAGCGGATCACCGGCATCGCCTCTTTCGTCAGCGAGGTGAACACCAGTTCGCCCTGTTCGCCCTCGGGCAGCACTTCACCTGTCTCCGGGTGCACGATCTCGGGATAGAAGTGATCCTCCCAGATCGTGAGCCCGTCCTTCGCCCCTGCGCACTCCTGCGCCACGCCTGGCCCGATGACTTCCGACAGGCCGTAGAGGTCGATGGCGTTCAGCGACGTGCGCGCCTCGATCTGCTTGCGCATCTCGTTGGTCCACGGCTCGGCGCCGAAGATGCCGATGCGCAAGGACGCTTTCTTGGGGTCAAGGCCCTGCTTTTGCATCTCGTCGGCGATGGCCAGCATGTAGGACGGCGTCACCATGATGATCTCGGGCTTGAAGTCCTGGATCAACTGCACCTGGCGCTCGGTCATGCCGCCGGATACCGGGATGACGGCGAGGCCGAGGCGCTCGGCGCCGTAGTGCGCCCCCAGGCCGCCGGTGAACAAGCCGTAGCCGTAGGCCACATGCACCTTGTCGCCGGGGCGCGCGCCCGCAGCGCGGATGGAGCGCGCCATGACGTGCGACCAGGTGTCGATGTCCTTCTGCGTGTAGCCGACCACCGTCGGCTTGCCGGTGGTGCCGCTGGAGGCGTGGATGCGCACGATGCGGTCCATCGGCACGGCAAACATGCCAAACGGGTAGTTCTGGCGCAGGTCCGCCTTGGCGGTGAAAGGGAATCTTGCCAGGTCGGCGAGCGACTTCAGGTCTTTGGGCTTCACGCCCGCAGCATCGAATTTCTTCCGATAATGCGGCACGTGCTCGTAGGCGTGCTTGAGCGACCACTTGAGGCGTTGCAGCTGCAGCGCGCGCAACGTCTTGCGCGAGGCCTTCTCGATCGGCTCCAGGGGGAACCCTCGTGTTGCGGAAACGCGTCTGGTTTTCATCTGCCGGTAAAGTCTGGTTTACGTTTCTCGAGGAAGGCGGCCACGCCCTCGCGGTAGTCGGTGTGCCGCCCGACCTCGCGCTGGAATTCGCGCTCGAGGTCGAGCTGCTGGTCGAGCGTGTTCGTGGCCGAGGCGTAGATCGCTTTCTTGATCGTGCCGTAGGTGTGCGTGGGTCCCGCGGCGAGCGAATGCGCGAGTTTTCTCGCCTCGTCCATCAGCTTGTCGTCGTCCACGCACTTCCAGATCAGGCCCCAGCGCTCCGCGTCCTCGGCGCTCACGCGATCGGCGAGCAGCGCCATGCCCATCGCCCGCGCGGTGCCAGCGAGCCTGGGCAACCAGTATGTGCCGCCGCAGTCGGGTACCAGTGCGATCTTGGCAAAGGCCTGCAGGAAGGAGGCCGAGCGCGCGGCGAGCACCAGGTCGCAGGACAGGGCGATGTTGGCGCCGGCGCCGGCGGCGATGCCGTTCACGGCGCAAACCACGGGTTTGGGCAGCGCGCGCAGCCGCCGGACGAACGGGTTGTAGTGGGCGTCCAGACCGGCGCCGAGGTCGAGCTTGGGGTCGTTCAGGTTGCGCTCGGAGAGGTCCTGCCCCGCGCAAAAGCCGCGGCCGGCGCCGGTCAGAAGCAGGGCCCGGATCGCGGCATCCGATTCCGCCACGGACATTGCCTCGCGCAGCAGTCCATGCATCTCGCCAACGAAGGCGTTCAGCTTGTCGGGGCGGTTCAGCGTGAGGGTCATCACGCCCGCTTCAGTCGAAACAAGGACGGAGGGCATGGGCAAAGCTTAGCTAAAATCCGGCCCAATCCCAAGCGCATCGACATCCCCGGGGCCATCCCCCTCTGCGAACTCAAGGCACGCACAAAATGACCTACGAATTCATCCTCAGCGAGAAACAGGGCCGCGTCGGCCTGATCACGCTCAACCGCCCCAAGCAGATGAACGCGCTGAATGCCAAGGTGATGCAGGAATTGGCCGCGGCACTGCACGCGTTCGACGCGCACGAGGGCGTGGGCTGCATCCTGATCACCGGCAACGACAAGGCCTTCGCCGCGGGCGCCGACATCGCCGCGATGAAGGACTTCAGCTACATGGACGCCTACAAGTCCGACTACATCACGCGCGACTGGGAGC
>JAABQT010000399.1 GCA_011391295.1 Betaproteobacteria bacterium | reverse complement strand
ATAGTGTTACCCATGTCCCTGCACATCCGTTGCGGATGTCTCCGGTCTATACACGCGCAGCAAGAAAGTGACTCGCCCGCCGGGGCGAGACCCGGCAACCGTTGCATGGTGAAAAGTCGGCGCCGGCGACACGCCGAAAAAATTACCTGAGCCCCAGATCCTTCAGCTTGCGATAAATGTGAGTCCGCTCCAGCCCCGTCTTCTCCGCCAACCGCGTCATGTTGCCGCCATCGAGCCCGAGGTGGTATTCGAAATAGAGCCGTTCGAACACCTCGCGCGCCTCGCGCAGCGGCAGCGCCAGCATCTCGGAAGACAAGGGCCCCACCGGCGGCACCGCGGCCACGACAGGCGCGATCAACCGGCCGACGTCCTCGTCGCCGATCTCCTCGTCGAGCGCGGCCAGCGCCAGCGACTTCACCACGCTCTTGAGCTCGCCGTAACCGCCGGGCCAGCCGTGTTGCCGCAAGGCGTTCTGCGCCGCCGTGGATAGCCGCCGCGCCGGCGCATCGCCGCCTTCGACCAGCTGTGCCAGCAGGTGGGCCGCGATGTCGGGAATCTCGTCGCGCACGTCGGCGAGTTGCGGCAGGCCGAGCCACACTTCGAACAGGCGGCGCAGCGGCGCCTCGTCCCAACCCAGCGCGACCAGCGCCGCCATGTCGGCGCTCGTCGCCGCCACCAGGTGCAGGTCGTACTTGTCGAGGCGCTCGCCGGCGAAGGCGAGGTTCTTCTGCTGCAGGCGCGTCAGCCGCGCCAGGTCCTCGCACCACAGCACGCCGCCCGCGGCGCCTTGCAGCGCGTCGAGCGTGATGGGACTGGAATCGGCGGCAAGGTCCACCCAGGCGCGGCCCGGCGGCTGCAGCGTGCGCGCGGCGAGTTCGGCGAAGCCCGCCGCGCCGGCGCGCAACAGCACCGTGCGGCTCTTGGCCGCAAGCTGCTCCAGGCGCTTCTTCAGGTCCTTGAGCGGCACCGAGCGCGGGAAGGCGGCAAGCGACAGCCCGCCGGCGCCCGGCTTGTGCGAGCGATCCAGCGCGCGCTGCACGGCGGAGAGCAGCTTCTGCATGCCGATGGGCTTTTCGAGGAAGTCGATGGCGCCGATTTTCGTCGCCTCGACCGCGGTGTCGATGGTGCCGTGGCCCGACATCATCACCACCGGCATGGTGAGCTGGCTGTTGGCGACCCATTCCTTGAGCAGGGTGATGCCATCGGTGTCCGGCATCCAGATGTCGAGCAGCACGAGATCGGGCCGGGCGGCGGCGCGCGCGGCGCGCGCGGCGCCGGCATTCTCGGCCAGGCGCACGTCGTGACCCTCGTCGCGCAGGATCTCCGAGAGGAGTTCGCGGATGCCGACTTCGTCGTCAACGACCAGAATCTGTGCCATGCGGGAAGCCTATCATGTCTGTACTGTCGGAAGGCGGATGGTGATCTCGGCGCCGCCCTCGGGACGATTGTTGAGGGCGATTTCGCCGTGGTGCTCGTCGACGATCTTCTTCACGATCGCCAGCCCCAGTCCGGTGCCGCGCGCCTTGGTGGTGACGTAGGGCTCGAAGGCGCGCGCCAGGATCTGCGGCGGAAAGCCCGCCCCGTTGTCGGCGACGGAAAGCGCGACGCGGCGCTCGTCGAGACGCGTCGCCACCAGGATGCGCGGCACGTTCGCCTCGAACAGCGAGGGCGTCGCGCCGTGCTCGGCCAGCGCCTCGGCGGCGTTCTTGATGAGGTTGTGCAGCACCTGGCGCAACTGGTTGGCGTCGGCCGTCACGCGCGGCAGCCCCGCGGCCAGCGCCGCCTCGACGCGCGGGGTCGCCCCTTCGTAGAGCGCGAGCACTTCGCGCACCAGCGCATTGAGGTCGAGCGGCGTCAGCGTCGGCGTCGGCGTCCTGGCGTAGTCGCGGAAGTCGTTGGCCATGTTCTTCATGGCCTCGACCTGGGTGGTGATGGTGGCGATCGAGCGGTCGAGCATCTCGCGCGATTCGGCATCGAGCTTGTCGGCGAGCTTCATCTGCAGGCGCTCGGCGGAAAGCTGGATCGGGGTGAGGGGATTCTTGATCTCGTGGGCGAGGCGGCGCGCCACTTCGCCCCAGGCCGCGGTGCGCTGCGCCGAGATGAGCTGGGTGATGTCGTCGAACACCACCACCGTGCCGCCGCCGGCCTCGGGCAGGGTCGAGCCGCGCAGCAGCAGCACCTGGGTGCCGCCGCCGTTCTCCAGCTCCAGCTCCTGCTGCCATTCGCC
>JAABQT010000398.1 GCA_011391295.1 Betaproteobacteria bacterium | reverse complement strand
CGATCGCCCGGTGGATCAGCGCGGCGGCGACCGAGGAGTCGACGCCGCCGGAAAGTCCGAGGATCACGCCGTCCTTGCCCACCTGTCTGCGGATCCCCGCCACCGCCTCCGTAACGTAGTCGGGCATGTTCCAGTCGCCGCGGCAGGCGCAAATCTCGCGCACGAAGCGCTGCAGGAGCTTGTTTCCCTGGCGGGTATGCGTCACTTCCGGGTGGAACTGGACCGCATAGAATCGCCGCTGCTCGTCCGCCATGCCGGCAACCGGACAGGCGTCGTTCGAGGCCATCAGCTTGAAGCCCGGGGGCATCTCGGTCACCTTGTCGCCGTGGCTCATCCACACCTTGAGCAGGCCATGGCCTTCGCTATTGCGTGAGTCTTCGATGCCCTCGAGCAGCTTGGTATGCCCGCGCGCGCGCACCTCGGCATAGCCGAACTCGCGCACCTTGCCGGCCTCGACCCTGCCGCCGAGTTGCTGCGCCATGGTCTGCATGCCGTAGCAGATCCCCAACACGGGGACGCCCAGCTCGAAGACGCTGGCAGGCGCCTTGGCGGTGGAATCCCCGTAGGCAGACAAGTGGCTGCCGGACAGGATCACGCCGCGCGGCGCGAATTCGCGCACGAAAGCGTCCGAGACGTCGCAGGGGTGGATCTCGCAGTAGACCTGCGCCTCGCGCACCCGGCGGGCGATGAGCTGCGTGTATTGCGCACCAAAATCGAGAATCAGGATCCTGTCGTGCATCCCGATCTCATTCGGCGCGATAGTTGGGGGCTTCCTTGACGATCTGCACGTCGTGCACGTGCGATTCGCGCATGCCCGCCGCAGTGATCTCCACGAAGCGGGACTTGGTGCGCAGCTCGTCCACGGTGCCGCTGCCGGTGTAGCCCATGCTCGCGCGCACGCCCCCGATCAGCTGCTGGATCACCCACACCACGCTGCCCCGGTAGGCCACGCGCCCTTCGACGCCTTCGGGCACCAGCTTGTCGACGTTCATGTCCGAATCCTGGAAGTAGCGGTCGGCCGAGCCTCTTTGCATCGCGCCCAGGGATCCCATGCCCCGGTAGGACTTGTAGGAGCGGCCCTGATAGAGCTCGATCTCCCCCGGCGACTCGTCCGTGCCCGCGAACATGGAGCCCAGCATCACGGCATGCGCCCCGGCGCCCAGCGCCTTGGCGATGTCGCCGGAAAAGCGGATGCCGCCGTCCGCGATCAGCGGCACGTCGGTATTCGCCAGGGCCTCGGCGACGTTCTGGATCGCCGTGATCTGCGGCACGCCCACCCCGGCGACGACGCGCGTAGTGCAGATCGAACCCGGGCCGATACCGACCTTGACGCCGTCCGCGCCATGGTCGACCAGCGCCTTCGCGCCATCGGCCGTGCCGACGTTGCCGCCCACCACCTGCATCTGGGGATACTTCTTCTTGATCCATTGCACGCGGTCGAGCACGCCCTGGGCGTGCCCGTGCGCCGTATCCACGACCAGCACGTCCACGCCCGCCTCGATCAGGGCAGCGACGCGTTCATCGGTCCCCTCGCCGACCCCGACGGCGGCGCCGACGCGCAGCTTGCCCTGCGCATCCTTGCTGGCGTTCGGGTGCTCGGTTTCCTTCATGATGTCCTTGACCGTCACCAGCCCTTTCAGCTGCCATTCGGCGTCCACCACCAGCACGCGCTCCAGGCGATGCTGGTGCATCAGCTCCTTGGCCTGCTCGCGGCTGGCACCCTCGCGCACCGTGATCAGGCTCTTCTGCGGGGTCATGATGTTCTTCACCGGCTGGTCGAGCCGGGTTTCGAAGCGCAGGTCACGGTTGGTGACGATGCCCACCACCTTGCCCGCCCGGACCACGGGGAACCCCGAGATCCGGTGCTGCCGTTGCAGCGCCATCACGTCGCGCACGGTCATTTCCGGCGCCACGATCATCGGGTCGCGCAGCACGCCGGACTCGAAGCGCTTCACCTTCGCGACCTCGGCGGCCTGCTCCTGAGGCGAGAAATTCTTGTGCACGATGGCGATCGCCAGCCGCGCTTCGGTTACCGTGTCCATGGCGGCGGACACCACCGGGATGTTCAATGCGAGTTTTCGGGTAAAGCGGGTCTTGAGGGAGACTTCGCGCGGCAGGACGCGGGAGTGAGCGGGAAGGAGGAGGACATCGTCGAAGGTCAGCGCCTTCTGGATGACGCGCATGATCAGCCTTTCACGCAAAGCGGCATTATACTCGCGTCAGTGAAATCCGCTCCCGCGTACCG
>JAABQT010000397.1 GCA_011391295.1 Betaproteobacteria bacterium | reverse complement strand
ATCGTGCTGCGCAACGCCAAGAAGGACGCCGTGACCGTGGTGGTACGCGAACCGGTGCCGGGCGACTGGACCATGCTCGAGGAGACCCAGCGCCACAAGAAGGCCGCCGCGGGAACTGCGCAATGGAATATTCGCGTCCCGGCCGAGGGCAGCACCACCCTGCGCTACCGGGTGCTGGTACGCTACTGACCTATGCAAGAACTCACCCCCACCGGCAAGCTGCGCGTCGGCGTCAATCTGGGCAACTTCCTCCTGGTGCAAAGGAACGCGGACGGCACGATCCGCGGCATCGTCCCCGACCTGGCGCAGGAGCTCGCACGCCGGCTCGGCGCCGCCGCCGAGCTGCGGCACTACGAGAAAGTCGGTGACGTCGCCGACGGCGCCAGCAAGGGCGAGTGGGACGTCGCTTTCATCGGCGCGGAGCCGCAGCGGGCGGCTGAAATCGACTTTACCGCGCCTTACGTGGAGATCGAGGCGACCTACCTCGTGCCTGCCGGCTCGCCGATCAAATCACTCGACGACGTGGACCGCAAAGGCGTGCGCATCGCGGTCGCGGACCGCAGCGCCTACCACCTCTGGCTGTCGCGCAACATCAAGAATGCCACCTTGATGACGGCCGAGGGCATCGAGGCGTCCTGCCAGCTGTTCCTCAAGGACAAGCTGGAAGTCCTCGCCGGCCTGAAGCCCCGGCTGACGCAGGACCGCGAGAAGCTTCCCGGCGCGAAGATCCTCGATGGGCGCTTCACCGCCGTACAACAGGCCATTGGCACGCCCAGGGGCCGGCCCGAAGGCGCCGCTTACCTGCGCAAGTTCGTCGAGGACGTCAAAACTTCCGGGCTGGTGGCACAACTGATCGAGCGCCACGGCATCCGCGGCCTGTCGGTGGCGGCGCCAGCCTAGTCCCGGCATGGCCGGCCTGAAGCTCACGCGCGAGAGCATCCTCGACGGCACGCTGCACGCCTCGGTGCGCGCAGTGCTCGGGCCGGACGCGCGGTTCGCCACCGACGCCGAACGCCGTGCCCAGGTGCAAGCCATTCTTGCCCGCGCGCCGCGGCCGGGGCGCATCTGGGTGTTCGCCTTCGGCTCGCTGATCTGGAATCCGGCGTTTCATTTCGTCGAGCGCCGCACGGCGCGCATCCACGGCTTTCACCGCCAATTCTGCCTCTGGTCGCGCGCCGGCCGCGGCAGCCCCGAGCGTCCCGGCCTGATGCTGTCCCTCGAGTCGGGTGGCAGCTGCAATGGCGTCGCCTACCGCCTCGAACGGCGCGAGGCGGCCACCGAGCTCGACGTGATCTGGCGGCGCGAAATGTTCACCATGTCCTATCGACCGGTATGGACCACTGCGCACACTCCCGGAGGAGCAGAGCCCGCGATCGCGTTCAGCGCCAATCGCGAGCATGAACGTTACGTGCCGGGCCTCGAGGATCAGGTGATCGCGCGCTACCTCGCCACCGGCGCCGGCCCGATGGGCCGCTGCTGCGACTACCTGTTCGACACCGTCGCGCACCTGCGCCAGCTCGGCATACGCGACCGCCGGCTGGAGGCGCTCGAAGTCAGGGTCAGGGCGCACGGCGGGGCCACGTAAGCGACCATGTCGAAACTCGTTTACCACTTTCTGTTTCCCGATGGCCGGTCGGAATCGCTGGAAGCCGGCGCGGCGGTTCCACCGGCGCCGGCCGCACTGCCGGCATGGACCGAACTCGGCTTTCGTCAGTGCGCCAACTGCCCCCTGACGACGTCGGACACGAAGCACTGCCCGATGGCGGTTCCACTGATGCCGCTGGTCGCGCTGTTCGAAAAGGTGCGTTCCTACGACGACGTCACCGCAACGGTGGAGACCGACGAGCGCACCGTCACCAAGCGCACCAGCGTGCAGAAGGTGCTGCGTTCGCTCATGGGCCTGCTCTCCGCCAGCAGCGATTGTCCGCGCATCGAGTTCCTCAAGCCGATGGCGCACTACCATCTGCCGTTCTCGAGCAGGGAAGAAACCGTCTACCGGGTCGTGTCGACCTATCTGCTCGCCCAGTACTTCCTCAGGCAGCAGGGAAAGGCGGCGGATGCGGGGCTCGACGGGCTGAAAGCGCACTACCGCGAGCTGCAGCGGGTGAATGCCGGGATGGCCGAACGGCTGGGTGCGATCAGGATCGAGGGCGGAGACAGCAGCGTCAATGCATTGGTCCTGCTCGACCTGTTCGCGCAGTCCCTGCCGGATTCCATCGATACGGATCTCGAAGAGCTGCAGCCGGCGTTTCAACAGCT
>JAABQT010000396.1 GCA_011391295.1 Betaproteobacteria bacterium | reverse complement strand
GTTCGCGACCGGCAAGTACCTCCACCAGATCGGCTACTGGGACAACGCCGATCCCTACGACGGCAAGATCCCGAGCTGGCACCACCGGCTGCGCGACCAGGGCCACCGCGTCGTTTCCGTCGGCAAGCTCCACTTCCGCTCCACCGACGACGACAACGGCTTTTCCGAAGAGATCGTGCCGATGAACGTGTTCGAGGGCAAAGGCGACCTCTACGGGCTGCTGCGCGGCGACGACATGCCTGCGCGCGCCGACGGCAAGAAACTCGCCTCGCTCGCCGGGCCGGGGGAGTCCGAGTACACCTGGTACGACCGTGAGATCGCCGCGCGCGCCCAGATCTGGCTGCGCGAACAGGCGGCGAAGCCCGCCGGGCGGCCCTGGGTGCTGTTCGTGTCCTTCGTCGCGCCGCATTTTCCGCTTACCGCGCCGCCGCACTGGTACTACCGCTACCCCCCGGAGCGCGTGCCGATGCCGAAGCTCTATCGAGAAAGGAACATCCATCCGTACGTACGCGATCAGGACGAGAACACCGGCTACGACAAGCACTTCGCCGACGAGGCGGCGGTGAAGCGCGCGCGCGCCGGCTACTTCGGGCTCATCAGCTCGCTGGACGAGAACATCGGGCACCTGTTGACTGCGTTACGGGATATGGGACTGGAAAGCAGCACCCGCGTGCTCTACACCTCCGACCACGGCGACAACCTGGGCGCGCGCGGCCTGTGGGGCAAGCAGGTGCTCTACGAGGAAGCCGCCAAGGTGCCGATGATCCTCGCCGGCCCGGAGGTGCCGGCGGGCGCGGTGCGCCGCGCGCCGGTAAGCCACGTGGACGTCTATCCGACGCTGATGGAATGCGTCGGCGCCCCGGCCCCGGAAGCCTCCGGCGTGTCGCTGCTGGCCGAGATCCCCGAGCGCCCGGTGCTCTCCGAGTACCACGCCTCCTCCTCGCGCGCGGGCGAGTACATGGTCCGGCTCGGCAAATGGAAGTACGTGTACTTCGTGCGCTACCCCGAGCAGCCGCAGCTCTTCGACCTCGAGTCCGATCCGGAGGAGCTGAGGGATCTGGGGTCCGACCAGGTCTTTTCGAAAGAGGTGAAACTGCTGCATGAAAAACTGCTGGCCATCCTCGATCCCGTCGAGGTGGACCGGCGCGCGAAGCGCCGCCAGGCGGAGCTGGTGGCGGCGAACGGCGGGCGGGAGGCCGTGATCCGGCGCGGCAGCTTCGCCTATTCGCCGCCGCCCGGATTCAAGGCCGAGTTCAACCGCTGATCCAGAACGGGATGTTGCAGCGGATCGAGATCCCGCCGTGCGGCATCGGCGACCGCCTCAATGGGGTAAGCGCAGTCAGCGTATATCATTGCGCCCTTCGCATGTATCCCATGATCATGTCTTGCCACGCACACTCCTCGCCCTTGGAGGCGATGAAGGCAGCCGCCCTGGCGGTCGACAAGCGCGCCCTCAACATATGAGGGCGGCGGTGGCGGCGCCACCGGGGCGCGCTACATGGCGCAGCGCAAGTTGCAGGGGTTCGAACAGGGTTCGCGCGACCGCTTCGGCATCCTCGGCATCCGCATCGTGGAGACCAAGTACGCCCACATCCGCCTGTTCCTGCAGATCTGGGACAGCCGCGACAGCACCATCGCCTGGGAGGGGATGCAGGAGTTGCGCCAGTCCACGGACTCCATGACCGAGAAGCCGGTGATGCAGCGCACCGTGCTCGAGCGCACCGCGCGGGACCTGATCGCCCGGCTGCCCTAGTGGCCGCGGGCCGCTTTTCCCTTGCGGCCCGGATCGCCAGCCGCTAGTATCTACGCCGTAGATACATCCCGGGGCGGGAGCGACCATGAAAACCAGGGCGCAGAAGTGGGGCAATAGCCTGGCGGTGCGCGTGCCGCGCGGCGTGGGCGAGCAGGCGGGTCTCAAGCCCGGCGATCTGGTCGAGATCCGGGTGGTGAAGGGCCGCATCGTGCTCACGCCGATCGCGCCGCAGGCGACGCGCTATGAGCTCAAGGACCTGGTGAAGCGCATTTCTCGCGCGAACCTCTACAAGGAGGAGGAATTCGGCAAGCCCGAGGGGCGCGAAGCGTGGTAGCGCCGAAATATGTTCCCGAGCGCGGCGACGTCGTCTGGGTGAGCTTCAGTCCGATCGAGGGGCACGAGCAAGCCGGGCATCGGCCGGCGCTCGTGCTCTCGCCGTCATCGTACAACGCTCGCAGCGGCCTCATGCTCTGCTGCCCGATCACGAGCAAGGTGAAGCCTTATCCGTTC
>JAABQT010000395.1 GCA_011391295.1 Betaproteobacteria bacterium | reverse complement strand
GGGGTCGTTCCACACGTCGGTGCAACCGGCGGCGAGGAACGCCAGCAGCAGGAGCGGGCGCATCGAGCAAGTATAATCGCCGCACCATGGCGCTCCTCGAAGGCCGCAGGATCCTGATCACCGGCCTGCTCAGCAACCGCTCGATCGCCTATGGCGTCGCCAAGGCCGCGCGGCGCGAGGGCGCGACGCTCGCATTCACCTATCAGAACGACAGATTCAGGGAGCGCGTCGAGGAGATGGCGCGCGAGCTGGGCTCGGACATCGCCCTGCCCTGCGACGTCGCCAGCGACGAGGAGATCGCGCAGCTGTTTACCGCGCTGGGCGGACACTGGGACAAGCTCGATGGCCTGGTGCATGCCATCGCCTTCGCGCCGCGCGAGTCGATCGGCGGCGATTTCCTCGACGGGCTGTCGCGCGAGGCGTTCCGCGTCGCGCACGACGTGTCCTCCTACAGCTTCCCGGCGCTGGCCAAGGCCGCACTGCCGATGATGCAGGGCGGCAACGGCGCCCTGGTCACGCTCACCTACCTCGGCGCCGAGCGCGTGGTGCCCCACTACAACGTCATGGGCCTGGCCAAGGCCAGCCTGGAGGCCTCGGTGCGTTACCTCGCTGCGAGCCTCGGTCCGCGTGGCATCCGTGTGAACGGCATTTCCGCGGGGCCGATCAAGACGCTCGCCGCCTCGGGCATCGGCGGCATCGGCAGGCTGCTCAAATTCGTCGAGGAGCAGGCGCCATTGCGGCGTAACGTCACCACCGAAGACGTGGGCAACGCTGCGGCGTTCCTGCTGTCCGAGCTTGCCAGAGGCGTCACGGGCGAAGTGCTGCACGTGGATTCCGGTTTTCGCAATGTGCTCACGGGCATTCCAGAGGGAGGAAACGGGACATGAGAACAATCGTCGCAGCGGCGCTCGCCGCACTCGCGTTTGGCGCACAGGCGCAGGACTATCCCACGCGACCGGTGACCATGATCGTGCCCTTCCCCCCGGGCGGCGTCGCCGACATCGTCGGCCGGCCGCTCGCCGCGTCGATGGAGAAATCGCTCGGGCAGCCGGTGATCATCGTCAACCGTGCCGGCGCCGGAGGCGCCATCGGCATGACCGCGGCAGCCCGGGCGGAGCCCGACGGCTACACCATCCTGATGGCGCTGTCGTCGATCTCGATCTTCCCGGTGTCCGATCCGCTGCAGGGCAAGCCCGCGCCCTACCAGATCTCGGATTTCATGCCGATCGCGCTGGTGACTTCAGACCCCACGGTGCTGGTGGTGCGCGCCGACAGCCCGTACAAGTCGGTGAAGGACCTGGTCGCCGCGGCCAGGGCCAATCCCGGCAAGATCAATTATTCGTCTTCGGGCATCTTCGGCACGCTGCACGTGGCGATGGAAATGTTCGCCAATTCGGCGGGCATCCAGTTGTTCCACATCCCCTACCAGGGTGGCGGGCCGGCGGTGCAGGCGCTGCTCGGCGGGCAGGTGGAGGCGCTCGCCTCGGGGCCGGCCGCGGCGGTCGGCCAGATCCGCGGCGGCAAGATGCGCGCGCTCGCGGGTTGGGGCGCCAGGCGTCTGGACCTGATGCCCGATCTGCCAACCTTCGGCGAGCTGGGCTACAAGGGCGTCGAGTTCTACATCTGGTCGGGGGTGGTCGCGCCGGCGGCGATCCCGGCGAACGTGCAGCACCGTCTGCGCGCGGCGGTGCGCGCCGCGGTCACCGATTCGCTGTTCGCAGGGGCGATGGCCAGGGTGCGCACGCCCGTCAGCTACCTCGATGCGCCGGAGTTCAAGGATTTCTGGATCGCCGACGCCACACGCCTGAGGACCGCGGTGCACAAAATCGGCAAGGCCGCGGGCAAGTAGACCCATGCAAGACACCGCACCGGTCTACCGCTTCGTCGACGAGCGCCTGGGCATCGAGCTGAAAAGCGCCGACGCTGCCACCGAGCTTGCCAGCCTCGGCGTGGATTCGCTGTCGCTGCTCGAGCTGTTGTTCGAGATCGAGGAGAAATTCAGCGTCACGGTCGACCAGGATACGGCTCCGCCGCGCAAGTGCGGCGAGCTGGTGGCGCTGATCGAGCGCGTCGCGGCCGAAAAACCATGAGCGCACGGCGCGTCGCGGTCACCGGGCTCGGCATGGTGAGTCCGGTGGGCGCCACTGCGCAGGCGTCTTTCGATGCGCTGCTTGCCGCGCGCTCCGGGCTGCGCCTGTACACGCCGGCCGATGCGCCGCGGCCCCTCGCCGTACCGGCCGGGGCCTGTGTGGATTTCGACCCTG
>JAABQT010000394.1 GCA_011391295.1 Betaproteobacteria bacterium | reverse complement strand
GCAGAGCGTGAACGAAGTGTTCGTCAACGCCGAGCAGGGCTACGAGCGCAAGGCGACCTCGGTTGCCGGCAAAACGCGTGACGACGTGCGCGCCGACCTGGCGCAGGCGCGCCGCGGGGGCGATTTCATCGTCAACGCCGAGCTCGGCACCAAAGCCAGCCAGCTGTAAGCAGCGCAGCACCCCTTGGCCAGCGCCGCGGCAAGCCGCGGCGCTGTTTTTTTTCAGGCAATCGCCACGAGATCGAGCGGCGCGTCGACGCCGGCCACCCGCTGCCCGCCCGGGAGCGCTCGGCACCGCCCGGCCGCGTAGCCCTGCGCAACCGCCTTGTCGAGCGCATAACGCGTGGTGAGCGCGCGCACGCCCTCCTCCTTGGTGTGGGTCTGCAGCTTGGCCGCGCGGTTCACGGGATCGCCGAGCACCGCGTATTCGAGCTTGCCCTCCTCGCCGATGGTGCCGCAGATGACCGTGCCGGCATCCACGCCGATGCCCATTTCCGGCGTGCAGTCGCCCCGGGCGCAGCTCTGCGCGATCCAGCGACCGACGCCGTCGACCAGCGCTTCGGCGCAGCGCAGCGCGTCGGCGGCGTAGCTGTCCGTCGGGCGCACCGCGCCGAAGGCGACCATGATGCCGTCGCCGAGGTAGGTGATGATCGAGCCGCGGTGGCGCTGGATGATGGGCACCGCGATGTGCTGGAACTCTCCCACCAGCGCGATGAGGTCCTTCGGCTCGAGCAGCGCCGACAGCCGCGTGAAGCCCCGCAGGTCGATGAACATCGCCGCCGCTTCGCGCGCTTCGCCTTGGCCGGGACGCAGGAGCTCGTCCGCCTCGATCAGCTGCTCGGCCACATCGGGCGGGAAGAAGCGCGTCATCTGCGCAACCGCGGCGTGCTCGGATGCAGCCTGTTCGAGGAGCTGGCGACTCCTTGCCGCGGCGAGCGCAAGGAGGGCGGCAACCAGCAGGAGCGAGATGATCTTGTCGATCTCGCCGCCGATCAGGATCCTCGCCGCCGTCATGTACTCCACGTAATCGCGCGTGACAAGATCCATGCCGCCCGGCGCGGCGAGCGCGTAGAGAAGGAGCGCGAGCCAGCCGAGCGCCGCCGCGCCGCCCGCGAGCAGAACGTAGCCGGGCGAAAAGGAGAGCGAGCGCAGTGCGATGAAGATGAAGAAATAGGCGAAGGTCGGCGCCTTGAGGTAGAAGGCCGCGGGCTGGCCGTACTCGAGGTGGAAGCCCCAGATGGTGACCGTGAGGAGCGCCATGTCGACGATCACCGAGGCCGCGCGCAGCGCCGGGGTCAACCGTCCCGCGTAGGCGAGCTGCAGCCGCAGCGCCGTAAAGGCGGCGTAGATGCCGATCGCCCAGGGCGCCGGCCGGAACACGCTGTCCGCGGGCGACGTGCTCGGCGCGACGAGATAGAGCGTCGCCAGGATGGCGATGATCGCCGCCTGCACCCAGCCGGTGAGAATTTCGCTGCGCGCGCGGTGCGTCTCGATCGCGCGCACGACGCGCGCAGGGAGGCGAGCGGCGGTGCTGTGACTTCGGTCGGCCTGCGCCATGCTCAGTTCTTCAGCCGGTAGCCCGTGCGGAAGATCCACCACACCGCCGCGAGGCACAGGACGAGGAACCCCAGCGTCGCCCCGAGGCTCACGCCGACCGCCACGTCCGCCGTGCCGTAGAAGCTCCAGCGAAAGCCGCTGATGAGGTACACCACCGGATTGAACAGGCTGAAGGTGCGCCAGGCCTGCGGCAGCATGTCGATCGAGTAGAACGCGCCGCCCAGGAAGGTGAGCGGGGTCACCACCAGCATCGGCACGAACTGCAGCTGCTCGAAGCCGTTCGCCCACACGCCGAGGATGAAGCCGAACAGGCAGAAGGTGGCCGCCGTGAGCAGCAGGAAGGCGACCATCCAGCCCGGGTGCAGGATCTTGAGCGGCACGAAGAGCGTCGCCGTGGCGAGGATCACCAATCCCAGGATCACGGATTTCGTCGCCGCCGCGCCGACGTAGCCCAGCACCATCTCGACCGGCGACACCGGTGCGGAGAGCACCTCGTAGATGGTGCCGGTGAAGCGCGGCAGGTAGATGCCGAAGGAGGCGTTGTTCAGGCTCTCGGTGAAGATCGACAGCATGATCAGTCCCGGCACGATGAACGCGCCGTAGGCGACGCCGTCCACCTCGCTCATGCGCGAGCCGATGGCGGCACCGAACACGATGAAATACAGCGACGTGGTGAGCACCGGCGTGGCGAGGCTCTGCCACAGCGTGCGCC
>JAABQT010000393.1 GCA_011391295.1 Betaproteobacteria bacterium | reverse complement strand
CATCGGCCCGTCGTGCGGGTCGCCGCCGAGGAAATTGGCGCTGGCGTTGCGCTCGTGATGCGCGTACTTGATGGCGTAGATTTCGTAGCTCATACGATCCTGATGCGCGAGATTTTTCTCTTGCCGACCTGGGCGACCACGGTTTCCCCGGAGGCGAGCTTGCGCGCCCGGTCAGAGAGCCGCTCGCCGTTCAGCTTCACCCCACCCTGCTCGATGTTGCGCGCCGCCTCCGAGACGCTCGGCGCCAGACCCGCCTGCTTGAGCGCCTGCGTCACCACCAGGCCGCCGGCCGGCGCCTGCAGCGTCACCTCCGGCATGTCCTGCGGCGTCTGCCCGTGGCGGAAGCGCTGCGCGAATTCCTCCTCGGCGCGATCGGCCGCGGCACGCGAGTGAAAGCGGGCCACGATCTCTTTCGCAAACCGTATCTTCACATCGCGCGGGTTGGCCCCGGCCTCGACCTCATCGCGCCACTTGCGCACGGTCGCCAGCGGCTCGAACGAGAGCAACTCGATGTAGCGCCACATCAGCACGTCCGAGATCGACATCAGCTTGCCGAAAATCTCGCGCGGCGCCTCGGCGATGCCGACGTAGTTCCCCAGCGACTTGGACATCTTGTCGCCGCCGGTGATCCCCTCCAGCAGGGGCGTGGTGAGAATGCACTGCGGCTCCTGGCCGTAGTCCTTCTGCAGTTCGCGCCCGACCAGCAGATTGAACTTCTGGTCGGTGCCGCCGAGTTCCACGTCCGCCTTCATGGCCACCGAGTCGTAGCCCTGCATCAGCGGATACAGCAATTCGTGCACCGAAATCGGTTGCCCAGCCTTGTAACGCTTGGCGAAATCGTCGCGTTCCAGCAGCCGCGCCACGGTGTAGCGCGACGCGAGCCGGATCATGCCTTCCGCGCCGAGCTTGTCGGACCACTCGGAGTTGAACAGGATCTGCGTGCGCTCCGCATCCAGGATCTTGAACGCCTGCTCGCGGTAGCTTTTCGCGTTCTCCAGGATCTGCTCGCGCGACAAGGGGGGGCGCGTCTGGTTCTTGCCGGTGGGGTCGCCGATCATGCCGGTGAAATCGCCGATCAGAAACTGCACCTGGTGGCCCAGTTGCTGGAAGTGGCGCAGCTTGTTGATCACCACCGTATGCCCGAGATGCAGATCGGGCGCCGTCGGGTCGAGGCCCAGCTTGACGCGCAACGGCGCGCCGCGCTCGAGTTTGCGCACCAGTTCGTCCTCGACGATCAACTCCTCGCTGCCGCGCTTGATCAGCGCAAGGGCTTCCGCAATCGGTGGCGTGTCGTTTTGCCGCACAGGTGATCTTTGCTAGACTGACGCAGGCATCTGAATATCAAAGAATTCTAGCCGATCCATGAGCGAACACACACGCTTCAGGCGTTCCGCCGCGATCGCCGCCCTCGCGCTGTCGGGTGCCATTGCGGCCTTTGCCGCCATCGCGCCGGCGCCCAACTCCGAGGTTCCCGTGTTGCAGGTCGCGCGCGTCGAGCCGATCGAACTGCGCGCCGCGGCCGTGCTTCCGGCGGCAAGTTCCTATCCGAGAGAGGAGCGGTTTCAGCGCGGCGATACCCTGGCCGACATGCTTGCGCGCATGGGGGTAGCGTCCGCCGATGCGCAAAAGCTCATTCGCACGCCAGCATTGCGGTTCTTGCGCCCGGGACACTTCGTGTCGGCGGAGATTGGCGCCGGCGGTGAGTTGCTGCGGCTCAGTTACCTGGTCGCACGCGACACGTTGATGGCGGTGCAGCGGACAGCGGACGGTTTCCTTGCGCTGGAAACCGCAGCGCCGTTGCGCGTCGAGACCGCAATGCGCTCGGCGGTGATCCACAGCTCGCTGTTCGCCGCGACGGACGCGGCCGGGATCACGGACTCGGTGGCGATCCAGATCGCCGACATTTTCGCCGGCGACGTCGATTTTCACCGCGACCTGCGCCAGGGCGACCGGTTCGCGGTGATTTACGAGCAACTCATCCTGGACGGGCGCGTGGTGCGCGCGGGTCGCGTGCTCGCCGCGGAATTCGTCAACCAGGGCCGCAGCTACCGCGCGGTCCATTACGAGCTGGCGCGAGGCGGTAGCGGCTACTACGCCCCCGATGGCAGCAACCTGCGCAAGGCGTTTTTGCGCTCGCCGCTCGAATTTTCGCGCATCAGTTCCGGGTTCGGCATGCGCAGACATCCGTTCCAGCGTTCCTGGCGGGCGCACAGCGGCATCGACTATGCGGCGCCCTCCGGCACCAAGGTGCGTGCTGCAGGCGACGGGGTGGTCGAATCCGT
>JAABQT010000392.1 GCA_011391295.1 Betaproteobacteria bacterium | reverse complement strand
GGCGGCGTAGCGCGGGTTGCGGCACCAGGCCGCCCACTCGCGCGCCACGCCCGCCGGCAGGTCTTCGCCCTGTCCGAACACCTGCGCCGGGACGTAACCGAGGACCCGGGATATCACCGGCAGCACCACGTGCGTGAGCAACCACATCCCCGCACGGCCCGTGCCACTCCAGTGCCGCCAGTAGCCGCTCTGCACTCCCACGAACAGCGCCCCCGCGTAGCGCTCGTTGCCCGGTACCAGCCCGAGGCCGTTGCCGCCGAAGCTGTGGCCGATGCCGATGAGGCGCGCGCCGTGCGTGGCGCGCTCGAGATGGTCCAGCGCCCCGGCGATGTCCTTCTCGGCCCAGTCGCGCATGCGCGCCGGATTGCCGCGCAGCGAGCCCGGCGCGCGCGAGCGCCCGATGCCGCGGTAGTCGAAGGTGAGCGCGGCGAAGCCGCGCCCTGCCAGGTAATCGGCAAACTTGCCGTAATACTCCTGCTTCACGCCGGAGGCCGCCTGGAACAGCACCGCGCGCCGGTTGGGCGTTTTCGGGCGGTACAGCGTGCCGGCAAGCCTGGTGCCGTCGCGCGCGGCGAATTCGACCGCGGTGCCGCTCACTTCGGCACGGAGCGCGGTTTGCCCTTGGCGTCGATCGCCACGTACGTGAGCGTCGCCTCGGTCACCTTCACGACCTTCGATTCGGCGCGGCCGCGCTCGGCGTACACCTCGACGTTGACGGTGATCGAGGTATTGCCGATGCGCACCACGTCCGCATACAGCGACAGGATGTCGCCGATTTGCACCGGCTGCTTGAACACGAAGGAGTTGACCGACACCGTGGCGACCCGGCCGCGCGCCACGCGCCCGGCGACGGTGCCGCCGGCGACGTCCACCTGCGCCATGATCCAGCCGCCGAAAATGTCGCCGTTGTGGTTCGCGTCCGCCGGCATCGGCACCACGCGCAACGCGGGGATTTTCCCCTTGGGCAGCTTCAGGCCCGGCGGCTGGTGTGAGGCGCGGCCCACGAGCCCTGCTTACTGCTTGCGCGTGTCGAGGTAGTGCAGCGGCCCGCCGCGGAACGGCGCGAAGCCGGTGCCGAAGATCAGGCCCGCGTCGATCAGCTCCGCGTCCGCGACGATGCCCTCGGCGAGCACCGCTTTCGCTTCGGCGAGGTAGGGCTCGATCAGCGCCTCCACCAGTTCGGGCTGCCAGGCGTCCGGCTGGCCCTTCACCGCCTTGCCGCGTTCGTAGCGGTAGATTCCCTGGCCGGTCTTCTTGCCCAGCTGGCCCAGCGCCACCTTGTTGAGCAGGACCTGCGGCGCCTCCGACCCCTTTTTCGCCAGCTCCTTGCCGGCGGCGAGGCAGATGTCCAGGCCCACGGTGTCGGCGAGCTCGATCGGGCCCATCGGCATGCCGAATTCCTCCATCGCCGCGTCGATGGTCTCGGGCTTGGCGCCCTCATCGAGGAGGCGAAAGGCATTCTGCATGTAAGGCCCGAGCACGCGGTTGACGAGGAAGCCCGGTGAGTCCTTCACCGGCAGCGGCAGCTTGTCGATCTGGCGCACGAAGGCCATGGCACGCCGCGACATCTCCACGCTGGTATTGGCGCCCGACACCACTTCGACCAGCTGCAACTGCGGCACCGGATTGAAGAAGTGAATGCCGACCAGGCGGGAGGGATCCTTGAATTGTGCCGCGACCTCGGCGAGCTTCAGGCTCGAGGTGTTGGTGGCGAGGACCGCGTCGGCCTTGGCGAGGGCCTCCACTTTCGCGAACAGCTCGCGCTTGGCCTGCAGGTTCTCGAAGATCGCTTCGATCACCACGTCGGCGCGCGCCGCACCCGCGCCCGACACGTCCGGGATCAGCCGGTCCAGCGCGTCGCGCACCCGGCGCGGATCCTTGAGGCGTTTCCTGAACAGCTCCGCGGCGCGCATCACCGCCGGGGCAATGCGCTCGGGCGAGGTGTCCTGCAGCGTCACGCGGATGCCGCGCATCGCGCACACCGCGGCGATGTCGCCGCCCATCACGCCCGCGCCGATCACGTGCACGTGCTGCGCCTTGAAGTCGACGCCCTTGGCCAGGCCCTTCATGCGCTCCTGCAGGAAGAAGATGCGGATCAGGTTGCGCGTGGTCGGGTGGTCGAACAGCGCTGCGAGGGAGCAGGACGGGTCGTCCTGCGCCGCGAACGGGTCGCCGTCGTACTTCACCCAGGCGTCGAGGATCGCGTAGGGCGCCGGGTAATGCTCGCGGCGCACGCGTTTCGCCACCTGCTTCCTCGCCTGCGCAGCAACGAAGCCGCGGCC
>JAABQT010000391.1 GCA_011391295.1 Betaproteobacteria bacterium | reverse complement strand
GTCGCCAGAGCCAGCGTGATCGAATGCGCGACCGTGAAGGCGGTGATCGTTAGCACCAGCCGCTTCATGCCGCGCGTGATCAGCAGCAACGCCAGCACAAACAAAAGGTGATCGACACCGAGCAGGATGTGCTCGACGCCGAGGCCCAGGTACGTCCATGCGAGCGCCCCACCGCCCTGCTGCTCCGGAATCGTCAGTTCCGGTGCCTGCGGAGTCAGCCGCGCGACCCAGTTCGTGCCATCTGCAAATTCGATCCGCACCAGCGCGTCGGTCATCGTGCCGGTGAGCCCGTCCACGTGCAGCCTGCGGCCGCGCAATGGCCCATCCAGCCGCAGGCGCCAGGTCTGCACCGCCGCGCTGCCCGTGCGCCGCGTCGCCATCGGCACGATCGTCTCGTTCGCGCCCGACAGGACCGGCGCCAGCGCCAGGCGCATGTCGCCCCGCATCGGCGTCTTCCAGAGCACCTCGAGTTCGCCTGCTGGAAGCTCGCGCAACTCCAGGTATGCAGGACGCACTTCATGAGCCGAGGCCGGCGCTGCCAGGCCGGCGAGCAACAGCACGAGGGCCGCGGCGGCCCGTGGTTTCATCGCACCTCGCCCCGCAAGGTCGCGAGCGCCGGATCGATCAGCGGCCGCACGCTGTCAGTCGCTTCGATGTCGTACCGGTCAAGCAGCTCTCTGAAGTAACCCTGCTTCGCGTCGGCCTCTTTCCGGCGTTGCCATTCCTCCGCGAGCACGGTTCGAACCGATTCGAATGACCGCGGTTCCGCGTCCCGGCGGTCCGTGACACGCACCAGGTGCAGGCCAAACGCCGACTCAACCGGTCCGTGCCACGCGCCCGGTTCAAGCGCGATGACCGCCTCCGCGAACGCTTGCCCGAAGACACCGGCGATCGCCAGTTCGTCGGCGTCCTGCATCGCATCCGGCAGCAGCGAGGCATCTCCCATCGAATCTGGATCGGCACCCGCGCCCGTTCTCGAAAGTCGGACAAGGGCGTCTCGCGCATCGGCTACCGCGCGATCCCCGCGTTTGTCCGTGCTGAAGAAAAGCGTGGCGAAACTGATGACGGGCGGCACAACGAAGCGCGCGCGGTCGGCTTCGTAGAGCGCGCGCAGATCCGCGTCCGTGGGTTCGACGATCCTGGCGGTATCCGCCAGGATAAAGTCCATTTTCTGCGCGAGCCGGCGGCGGACAATCAGGTCGTCGCGATCGAGTTCCAGCGCGCGCGCCTCGCGCTCCAGCAATGTCTCGCGCAGGTAGTCGGCGACCAGGCCCTGCATCTCGGTCGCGGTCGGCGGGCGCTGCCACTGCCGCGACCAGGTCTCCGTCAACCACGCGACTTCACGCTCGGTGATGAGGATGCTGCGACCCGAGTCCTCGCCGGCGCCGCGATTGAGCCAAGCGTAAGCACCGAACAGCAAGGCGCCGGCAACCACGAAATGCAGCAGCGGTTCGCGAAACAATTTCATCAGCGCTGGCCCACCGTGTAAGATTTCATTTTAGCCTTTCGATACGACCAGGAGCATCAATATGGACGCACGGACGCTCGACCAGGCGCGGCTACTGGGCGCGGTAGTACTGTTCTCCGCGAGCAGCCTCGCCTGCGCCCAGGAAGCCAGTGCACCCGCGGCCGGCAATGCCGACGAACTGGCGAAAAAGCTGTCGAACCCGGTCGCGGCGCTGATCAGCGTGCCGATCCAGTACAACTACGACGAGACATTCGGGGACGACGGCTATCGCCACACGATCAACGTCCAGCCGGTGATTCCGATCTCGATCTCGGAAGACTGGAACCTGATCTCGCGCACGATCCTGCCGATCATCTCGCAGGAAGACCTGATACCGGGAACCGACCAGTCCGGTTTCGGCGACATCGTCCAGAGCGTTTTCTTCTCACCGAAGGCGCCAACCGCGTCCGGACTTATCTGGGGCGTCGGGCCAGCCATCGTGTTGCCGACGGGCTCCAATGAATTCAGCGCCGACACCTGGGCCGCCGGGCCCACCGCGGTCGTCCTGAAGCAGCAGGGACGGCTGACCATCGGCGCGCTCGCGAATCATCTCGAGGACGTCAGCGGCGACGCCGAGATCAGCGCGACCTTCGTACAGCCTTTCCTGTCCTATGGCCTCGGCAAGGGCCGCACCCTGGGGCTGAATACCGAATCCACGTATGACTGGGAGGCCGAACAGTGGACGATCCCGGTCAACCTCACCTATAGCCAGGTGAGAAAATTCGGCAGCCAGCTCGTCAGCATCGGCGGCGGAGTGCGCGGCTACCTTGAGTCCCCGACG
>JAABQT010000039.1 GCA_011391295.1 Betaproteobacteria bacterium | reverse complement strand
CGAGGGTGCGAAGCCGCGCTTTTCGTAGTAATGGAAAATCGCGTCCACCACGCCCTGCGGCTCGTCGATCACCTGCAGCAGGTCCACGTCGCCCGCGTCGATCATGCCCTCGCCCACCAGGCGCTCGCGGAACCAGGCAATGAGCCCGCTCCAGAACGGCGCGTGCATCAGGATGATCGGCATTTTGCGCGTCTTGCCGGTCTGCACCAGCGTCAAGGCCTCGAACAGCTCGTCGAGTGTGCCAAAGCCGCCGGGCAGCACGATGTAGGCGGTGGCGAATTTGGCGAACATCACCTTGCGCGTGAAGAAGTGCTTGAAGCGCAGGCTGATGTCCTGGTACTGGTTGGCCTGCTGCTCGCGCGGCAGGTCGATGTTCAGGCCGATCGCGGGCGAGGGCCCGGCGAACGCGCCCTTGTTGGACGCCTCCATCACGCCGGGGCCGCCGCCGGAGATCACGGCAAAGCCCGCATCCGAGAGCAGGCGCGACACCTCCTCCGCGAGGCGGTAGTAGTGCGAGTCGGGTGCGACGCGCGCGCTGCCGAACACCGACACCGAGGGACGGATGTTGGCGAGGCGCTCTGTCGCCTCGACGAACTCTGACATAATGCCGAACACCCGCCACGCCTCGCGCGCGTCCATGGCGTGCGCAGGTTGCGCGGGCTTCTGCAGCTTTTCGGGGTTCATGGTGTCAGGGAAAGCTCCGCAAAAGGCGCTCCTGCTCGTCGACGGCTCGTCATACCTGTACCGGGCGTTCCATGCGCTGCCCGAACTGAAGAGCCCGCGCGGCGAGCCGACCGGCGCGATCCGCGGCGTGCTGAGCATGCTACGGCGGCTGGCGGAGGACTACAAGGCCGAGGCCCGCGCCTGCGTGTTCGACGCGCGCGGCCCGACGTTCCGCGAAGCCGCGTATCCGCAGTACAAGGCCAACCGAGCGTCGATGCCCGAGCCGCTTGCGGCGCAGATCGAGCCGCTCAAGGAAGCGGTGGCCGCGCTGGGCTGGCCGGTGCTGGCAGTCGAGGGCGTGGAGGCCGACGATGTCATCGCCACGCTCGCCGAGCGCGCCAAGCGCCAGGGCTGGCGCACCGTGATTTCCACCGGCGACAAGGACCTCGCACAGATGGTGGACGACGACGTGACGCTGGTGAACACCATGTCGAACGAAACGCTCGATGCCGCGGGCGTGCTGCAGAAGTTCGGCGTGACGCCCGAGCGCATCGTCGATTTCCTCTCGCTCACCGGCGATGCCGTGGACAACGTGCCGGGCGTGGACAAGGTCGGCCCGAAAACCGCAGCGAAGTGGATCCAGCAGTACGGCTCGCTCGACGCGGTGATCGCGCACGCGGGCGAGATCGGCGGCGCGGTGGGCGAAAACCTGCGCCGGGCGCTCGATTGGCTGCCCAGGTGCCGGCAGCTGCTCACCGTGAAGCGCGACGTCGAGCTGCCGGTGCAGCTCGAGGATCTGGCCGGCAAGCCCGACGAGGAAAAGCTGCGCGCGCTGTTCGAGCGCTTCGGATTCAGGACCCTGTTCGGCGAACAGGGCGGCGCCGCGGCTGCCGCGCCGCCAGCTTCCCCCGTGCAGGCGAAGCGCCGCGATTACCTCACCCTCGCCGACGAACGCTCCCTCGCCGACTGGTTGAAGCGCATGGAGAAAACGGAACTTACGGGCTTCGACACCGAGACCACGGGGCTCGAGCCGATGCTGGCGCGGCTGGTGGGCATGTCGTTTGCATGCGGCGACCGCGCCGCCTACCTGCCGCTCGAGCACCGGTACCCCGGCGCGCCGGAGCAGATCGGCGTCGACAAGGCGCTCGCGCTGCTCAAGCCCTGGCTGGAATCCGACGCACACCGCAAGGTCGGGCAGAACCTGAAGTTCGACGCGCACATCCTCGCCAATCATGGCGTGCGCCTGGGCGGGATCGCGCACGACACGCTGCTCCAATCCTACGTTTACGAAGTACACGAGCGGCACGACCTCGATGCACTGTCGCAGCGCCACCTGGGCTGGAAGACCATTTCCTATGACGAGGTCACCGGCAAGGGCGCCGCGCGCATTCCGTTCTCGGCGGTGGAGATCGCCCGCGCCACCGAGTACGCGGCAGAGGATGCGGACTGCGCGTTGGCGGTGCATGGCGTGTTGTATCCGCTCATCGCTGCCGAGGAGAAGCTGCGGCGCGTGTACGAGACCATCGAGATGCCGGTGATGCCGGTACTGCTGGCGATGGAGCGCAACGGCGTGTTGCTCGACGGCGCGAAGCTCGAAGCGCAGGGCCACCAGCTGGGCAAGGAGATGCTGGAACTGGAGCAGCAGGCGTACGCCGCGGCCGGCCAGCCCTTCAACCTGAACTCGCCCAAGCAGATTCGGGAGATCCTGTTCGACAAGCAGAAACTCCCGGTGAAGAAGAAGACGCCCTCGGGCGATCCCTCCACCGACGAGGACGTGCTCACCGAGCTCGCACTCGATTACCCGCTGCCCAAGCTGCTGCTGGAATACCGCGGCCTGGCGAAGCTCAAGTCCACCTACACCGACAAGCTGCCGAAGATGGTCAACCCCGGAACGCGGCGCGTGCATACGACCTATTCGCAGGCGGTGGCGGTGACCGGCAGGCTTGCCTCCAACGATCCCAATCTGCAGAACATCCCGATCCGCACACCGCAGGGCAGGCGCATCCGCGAGGCCTTCGTCGCGCCCGCGGGCTCGAAGATCGTGAGCGCGGACTACTCGCAGATCGAGCTGCGCATCATGGCGCACCTGTCGGGCGACGAGGGGCTGCGTCACGCGTTCGCGCACGGGCATGACGTGCACCGCGCCACCGCGGCGGAGGTGTTCGGCCGCACGCTGGACCAGGTATCGGCGGACGAGCGGCGCACCGCCAAGATGATCAACTTCGGCCTGATCTACGGCATGTCGGCCTTCGGCCTGGCGCAGAACCTGGGCACCGAGCGCGCCACGGCGCAGGCCTACATCGATTCGTATTTCTCGCGCTACCCGGGCGTGAGGCGCTACATGGACCAGACCAAGGACAAGGCGCGCGCCGACGGTTACGTGGAAACCGTGTTCGGGCGGCGCCTGTGGCTGCCCGAGATCAAGTCTTCCAACCCGCAGCGGCGCCAGGGCGCGGAGCGCGCGGCAATCAACGCGCCGATGCAGGGCACCGCGGCGGACCTGATCAAGCTGGCGATGATCGCAGTGCAGGGCTGGCTGGAGCGCGACAAGCTCGGCACCAAACTCATCATGCAGGTGCACGACGAACTGGTGCTGGAAGTGCCGCGGGCCGAACTGCAACGGGTGCAGGACGGGGTGCGCGAGCGCATGCAGAACGTGGCGCAGCTCGAGGTCGCGCTGATCGTCGATATCGGCGTCGGCGACAACTGGGACCAGGCGCACTAGCGGCTGTTGTCGGCCCGTCGGGGCCTGTGCTACCGTGCAAACAAGAGGGGAGCGCATCCCCCGCAGGGACCTTGAACACTACAGGAGGAGGAAACATGCAAGTCACTCGCACGGGCGTGGCCACCGCGGTCATGCTGTCGCTCGCCGCCTTTTCCGGGACGGCAGCAGCGCAAAAGGTGGAATGGAAATTCTCCATGTGGGGCAAGCAGCGCGCCTTCACCAAGGGCATCGAAGTGCTGGCGGACAAGGTCGCCAAGGGCAGCGGCGGCAACTTCACCATCCGCCTGGGTTACGCCGAGACTTTCTCCAAGGATCGCGAGAACCTGGACAGCATCAAGTTGAAGGCAATCGACGGCTCGCACTTCTGCAACTTCTACCACCCGGGCAAGAACCCGTCGTTCATGGTGTTCTCGCTGCCGTTCCTGCCGCTGGGCGACTGGAACGTGTCGCTTAAGGCGCGCAACGCGTTGTTCAAGCACCCGGCGCTGGTGGCCGACATGGACAACTGGGACGCCTGGGCCTATGCCTCGACCCTGCTGCCGCAGTACGAATTCATGGGCAAGGGCAAGCCGCCCGCCACGCTCGCCGACTGGAAGGGCAGGCGCGTGCGCGCCGGCGGCGGCATCGGTGACGCGATGGAGGTCCTGGGCGCCATCAAGACCACCACCACGGCGACCGAGGTGTACACGGCGATGGAGCGCGGCACCATGGACGCAGCCTCCTTCCCCTACACCTACAGCCACGTTTCCTACCGCATCCACGAGATCGCCGAGTGGTACACGACCAACATGTCGCCGGGCACCGCCGAGTGCCCGGTGGTGTTCAGCAAGGACTCGTGGGCCAAGCTGCCCGCGCAGTACCGGAAGCTGATCACGGATGCCAAAGCCGAAGTGGACCGGGCGCAGATCGAGGCCTACGTCGAGATCGACAAGAAGAACCTGCCGATGTTCCAGCGCACGCTGAAGCCGGTCACCTATACGCCCGCGCAACTCGAGGAGTTCCAGCGCGTCGCCGGCAAGCCCGTTTGGGACAAGTGGGTCGCGGACAACAAGGACCGCTTCAACGGCCAGGAGCTGATCGACACCATCTTCAAGACCGCCCGCGAGGCGGGCCGCTGATTCGCCGCGGGCCGGAGCCAACGCCCCGGCCCGCGATTTTCGTTCCGTGCAGGACCAGACTCTTTCAGGCGAGGCCGCGGCCGAGGCGCCGCTGCTATCGTCGTTCGACCGGCGCCTCGGTTACGTAGAGACCGGTTTCAACCTGTTCGCCGCGTTCGCGATCTTCGCGCTGATGCTGCTTGGCATCGTGCAGGTGCTCGGGCGGCAGTTGTTCAACATGCCGGTGCGCGGCTATATCGACTTCGTCGAACTGGCGATGACCACCTTCGCCTTCTTCGGCATCGCCTACTGCCAGCGGCTCGGCGGCCACGTGCGCATGGAGATGATGCTCAAGCCGATGCGCGGGCGCCTCCTGTGGGGCACCGAAATCTTCGGTACCCTGGTGGCGCTGGTGGTGATCGCGGTGCTGATCTGGTACGGCTGGGGCCATTTCCTGCGCGCCTACCAGCTGGGCGACAGCACCATCGACACGCAACTGCCCGTGTGGCCCTCCAAGCTCGGGGTTCCGGTCGCCTTCTTCCTGCTGTGGTTGCGGCTATGGCTGCAGTTTGCCGGCTACCTGCGCCTGGCGATCGACCCGCAGCGCCGGCCGGTGGCGGTGATCACCATGCTCTCCGTTGAGGAGCAGGCAGCGCATGAGATCGAGGACAGCGGCACGGTGCCCGAGCGCACCAGGGAGCACTAGCGCGTGGACGCGTTCACTATCGGTATGGTCGGCGTCGTCGCGCTGGTCCTCATGGTGTTTCTCGGGGTGCGGGTCTACATCGCAGCCGCCGCGGTCGGCCTCGCCGGCCTGGTGGCGATCATCGGCTGGGACGCCGGGGCCGGCATGGCAGGCACCATCCCGCACTCCAAGACGGTGAGCTATACGCTTTCGGTGCTGCCGATGTTCATCCTCATCGGCTACCTGGCGTTCCACGCAGGGCTGACCGAGAAGTTGTTCAATGCCGCCACCAAGTGGCTCGGCTGGGTGCCGGGCGGCCTTGCCGTCGCCACCGTGATGGCGGCCACCGGTTTTGCCGCAGTGTCGGGCGCGAGCACGGCGACCGCCGCAGTGTTCAGCCGCGTGGCGATCCCGGACATGCTGAAGGCGGGCTACGACAAGCGCCTCGCCGCCGGCGTGGTGGCGGCAGGGGGTACGCTGGCCACGCTGATTCCGCCTTCGGCGATCCTCGTCATCTACGCCATCATCGTCGAGGAGTCGGTGGGCAGACTGCTGATCGCCGGCTTCCTGCCGGGCATCGTCTCGGCGCTGATCTACGTCGCGCTGATCGTGATCATGGCGAAAATCAACCCGAAGCTCGGCCGGCCGATCCGCGGCTTTACCTGGGCGCAGCGCTGGAAATCGGTGCCCGGCACGTTCCCGATCATCGCGGTGGTGGTGATCATTTTCTCGGCCATGTACCTCGGCTGGGCCACGCCCACGGAGGCCGGCGCACTCGGCGCGTTCGTGGTGTTCGTGCTGGCGCTCGCCCATGGAATGCGCTGGAAGGGCCTGCAGGACGCGCTGCTCGAGTCGGCCAAGCTTACCGTGATGATCTTTTCCATTATCTGGGGCGTATTGATCTTCGTGCGCTTCCTCGGCTTCGCCGGCCTGCCCGAGGCCTTCGCCAAATGGGTGGTGGCGCTGGACATGCCGCCGATCATGATCATGATCTGCATCCTGCTGTTCTATGTCGTGCTCGGCATGTTCATGGACGCCATCGGCATGCTGCTGCTGACGCTGCCGGTGGTCTACCCGGCGGTAATCGCGCTGGGCTACGACCCGATCTGGTTCGGCATCATCGTGGTGAAGATGGCGGAAATCTGCCTGATCACGCCGCCGATCGGACTCAACTGCTTCGTGGTGAACGGCGTGCGTCCAGACATTCCGCTCACCACCGTGTTCCGCGGCATCATGCCGTTCTTCCTCGCCGACGTGGCGACGGTGGGTCTGTTTCTCGCCTTCCCGGAAATCATCCTCTGGGTGCCGCGCATGATGATGGGCAGCTAGAGCAGCGCGCCAAAGACCTTCTTCAGCAGGCTCGAGGCGCTGCCCACCGGATCCCTGCGGATCTTCCTTTCTTCCTCCGCGACCATGAAGTAAAGCCCGTCCAGGGCCTTTTGCGTCACGTAGTCATCGAGGTTCGCGTCCTCGGCCTTCACCAGCCCCACCCGCACGCCCTGCCGGGCGTATTCGTTGTACTTCTGCGCCAGACCCACCCTGGCGGTGGACTCGCGTACCACTGGCAGGAAGCGCTGCTTGAGTCGCGCCGAAGTCGTGCGGCGGAAGAACTCCGTGCCCGCGGTATCGCCGCCGGTGAGGATGCCCTTCGCGTCCTGCACCGACATCAGACGCACCGAATCTACGAACAGCTGCTGCGCCTGCGGCACGGCTGCCTCGGCCGCGCGGTTCAGAGTCAAGATCAGCTCGTCGGCGTACTTCGCCATGCCGAAGCGGCGCATGTTCTTCTCGGCGCGGCGCAACGAGTCGGGCAGCGGGATCTTGACGCGGCCATCCCCCAAGAACCCGTTCTCCCTCCCGAGCTGCGCCACCGCGGCGCGCGCACCCCGGTCCAGCGCGGCCTTCAAGGCGTTGATCGCCTCGCGGTTGGTGATGTGCTCCAGCTGCGCCCAGGCGGGCGCGGCGATGACAAGGCCGATGATTAGCGGGACAATGCGCACCCCGATCTCCCCATGAAGACGCAGACCAAGCTTATCGCTGCCGTGGCCGCCGTGGCAATCGCCGCCGGCGCGGCAAGGTGGTGCTGGTGAATTTCTGGGCCACCTCCTGCGTCACCTGCGTGGAGGAAATGCCGAAGATGGTCGAGGCCTGGCGCAAGTACGCCCCGCGCGGCTACGAAATGGTGGCAGTGGCGATGCGCTACGACCACCCGAACGCGGTCGCCGCGTTCGCCGCGGCGCACACGCTGCCGTTCCGCTTCGCGCTCGACGCGAGCGGCGAGGCGGCGCGGGTATTCGGTAACGTGAATGTCACGCCGACCACGTATCTTCTCGACAAGAGAGGACGCATCCTGAGGCGATATGTCGGCGAACCCGATTGGCAGGACTTCCACGCGCGCGTCGAGCGCGCGCTCGCCGAGCCGGCGTAAGCGTCGCCGTCAGGCGACGAAAATTCTCCCGCAGCACCCTGCCGGTTCCGGCAAGGCGTTGATTTTCCCGGGTGCGGAAACTTGGCACACGCATTGCGGTCAATGCAGTGCGAGCCCCGTTTTGGGCTCGTGCCGTTTCTGCAATCAAGGAAAGGAGTCGAAGATGAAACTCGACCGAGTAGCACGCACCCTGCTGGGCGTCACCGCGCTCGCCTGGTCCATTCCGTTCGCGCAGGCCGCCGAGCCGGGCGAGCCCGGCCGTTCCGGGCTACCCGGCATCGTGCAGCCGCAGGCGACCAACGCCGAGTTCGTGAAGCTCGACGCCAACCGCGACGGTACTCTGTCGCGCGACGAAGTGCGGCACCTGCGCGACTACGACAAGCGGTTCGCCGAGGCCGACCGCAACGGCGACGGCCGCCTGGACGCCAACGAGTCCATCATGGCGCACTCGCTGTACGAGCGCGCTCTCGTGGCGCGCGTGGCCGCCGACAGCTTCATCACCGCCAAGGTGAAGACGGCGCTGCTGCGCGAGAAGAAGCTGGATTCGCTCGATGTCAGCGTCGAGACCTACCGCAACGAGGTCCTGCTCTCCGGTTTCGTCAAGGACGAGACCCAGCGCGCCAAGGCGCTGCAGATCGCGTCCTCGGTGAACGGCGTGGAGCGGGTAAAGGACGGCCTCGCGGTGCGCAAGTGAAATAGTTCCTGCCGGAAACTCGCGGATCCGGTGCGTAAACGCACTTCCAGGCCCGTCCGAGTTCCCTAAAGTTCGTCTCACGGCTGCGACGCATGCAGCCCTGACCAACCAACTTTAAAAGGAAATCGACATGAAACGCCAAGTCATCGCCATCGCCCTGGGCAGCCTGTTCGCGCTGCCCGCCTTCGCCAACAACGAAATCGACGCGGGCTACGAGCCGCAAGCGCAGATCTCCACGCAGAGCGTGAACGAAGTGTTCGTCAACGCCGAGCAGGGCTACGAGCGCAAGGCGACCTCGGTCGCCGGCAGGACGCGCGACGACGTGCGCGCCGACCTGGCGCAGGCGCTCAGCTCGGGCAATTACATCGGCAACGCCGAGCTCGGCACGACCGCCAGCCGGCTGTAAGCAGTCGGTCTTCCTCCCCCTCCCTCCCCCCGGGGGAGGCGGCGCCGCGGGCAACCGCGGCGCCGTTTTTCAATCCGGGTATCGGATGTAACACCGCATCGGCGATTCGCAATGGCCGGGATATGCGCGGCGGCCAAAGTGAGGGTGCAGCAAGATCGAAAAGTATCCCGGGCAGCCGCGCTAAATCCTCACCGGGCGCCGCGTCGGGGTACCTGTTCGGGGTGCCGGTCGAAACGGTCTGCTGAGCGCAGCGCCGCCCCTAGGCACTGTTGCTCTAACCAGAAGGGGACTTCAGAAAATCTCTCTTGGGTAAACTGAGGGGGTGACCATGGACGCCCTTCCCTCCAGTCTGGGGCTGCGCGGTGTCGCCCTGCTCGAGGGGCTCGCGGCGGAGCGCCTGGATGCGCTCGCGCGCGAGTGCAAGTGGCGCAACTATGCAGCCGACCAGCGCGTCATTTCGCGCGACGCCGACGACCGCGACGTGTACCTGATCATCTCCGGGGGCGTGCGGGTCACCACGTATTCGGCCGCGGGCCGGCAGGTCACGTTCCGCGATTTCGGCAAGGGCGAGCACTTCGGCGAGGTCGCGGCGATCGACGGCATGCCGCGCTCGGCGGACGTCGTCGCGCTCGAGAACTCGCTGCTCGCCTCGCTGACGCGCGCCTCGTTCGGCCGCCTGATCCGCGAGGAACCGGCGATCGCCGAGCGCCTGCTGCGCGATCTTGCCGCCCTGGTGCGGCGCCTGTCGGAACGCGTCATCGATCTGAGCACGCTCGGCGTGCACCAGCGGCTGCACGCCGAAGTGCTGCGCGTCGCGCGCGCGGCGGGCGTGCAGGGCAACCGCGCGCGCATCGATCCGGCGCCCAAGCATGCGGACCTCGCGAGCCAGGTGAGCACTTATCGCGAGCAAGTGACGCGCGAGCTCTCGGCGCTCGCCAAGGCGGGGATCCTGGGCAAGGACGGCCGCGCGCTCGTGGTGCTCGACGTGGCGCGCCTGCAGAAGATGGTCGAAGAGGTGAAATCCGGTGCGTAAACGCACTTCCGGGGCGCGGGGGGTTCTTTAAAGTGGATTCACGGCTGCGGCGATGCCGCGGCACTTGATCAACCCACTTGAAAGGAACCTGAACATGAAACGTCAACTCCTCGCAGTCGCCATCGGCAGCCTGGTCGCGCTGCCCGCCCTCGCCAACAACGAAATCGACGCGGGCTACGAGCCGCAAGCGCAGATCTCCACGCAGAGCGTGAACGAAGT
>JAABQT010000390.1 GCA_011391295.1 Betaproteobacteria bacterium | reverse complement strand
AGGCGCGCCAGGCGCAGAGCCGCCTCAAGCGCCTGGAGCGCATGGTGCTGGTGGCGCCGGTGGTGGCCGCCGATACCTACCGCTTCGAGTTCGAAGAACCCGAGCGCCAGCCCGAGCGCATACTCGCGCTGCATGAAGTCGCCGCGGGCTATGACGAGCGCATCGTACTCACGGGCATCGAACTGGCACTCACCAGCGCCGACCGGGTCGCCGTGATCGGCGCCAATGGCAACGGCAAGACCACCCTGATGCGCCTGCTCGCAGGGGAACTCGCCCCGCTGGGAGGCGAGCGCATCGGGGCGCGCGACATGGTCGTGGGCTACTTCGCCCAGCACCAGGTGGAGCTGCTGCGCGCCGACGAAACGCCGCTGGCGATGATGGCGCGGCTGTTTCGCGGCCAGCGCGAGCAGGCGCTGCGCGATTTTCTCGGCCGCTTCGGCTTCTCAGGCGAACGCGCCGAGCGGCCGATCGGGCCGCTGTCGGGCGGCGAGAAATCGCGCCTCGCGCTCGCGGCGCTGGTGAAGCGCCGGCCGAACCTGCTGCTCCTGGACGAGCCCACCAACCACCTTGACCTGGAGATGCGCCGGTCCCTGGCCATGGCGCTGCAAAGCTACAGCGGGGCCCTGGTGATCGTGTCGCACGACCGGAGCCTCCTCGCCTCGTGCGCCGACCGCATCCTGGTGGTCGCCGACGGGCGGGTGCAGGAGTTCGACGGCGACCTCGAAGACTACCGGCAGATGAGGCTCAAGGACGCGCGCGGCAGCAGCCCGGCACCCGAACGCGCCAGCCGCAAGGACGAACGGCGCGCCGGGGCCGCGGAGCGCGCCGGGCTCAGGCAGCGCCTGCGCCCGCTGGAGAAGCAGCTGGCGGCCATCGAAGCGCGCGTGGCTCAGCTGTCGGGTGAAGTCGCGCAGATCCGCGCCGCGCTCGCCGACCCGGCGCTCTACGACGGTGCCAAGCGGGAAAAGCTCGCTGATCTGGGCAAGGCCGAAGCGCGGCTCGCGGCCGAAGTGGCGCGCGCCGAGGAAGACTGGCTGCACGCCTCGGCGCGGCTCGAGGCGCTGCGCGCCGAGACGGTCGGCTAGCTGATTAGTTGATGGTGCGGCCGGCCCGCTCTTCCGCGGGCTGGGGCTCGGCGCCGGGGAGCTTGAGCTCGGTGTCCCAGCCGCTTTTTTTCACCGCCGCCTGCAGCAACCGGCACACGGAGTGCAACAGCACCGAATCGAGGGTCAGCGTCACGCCCTGCCCCTCGGCCGGGTGCAGCGCCACCACCGGCTGGCCTTTGCGGTCGTGGCCGGTCTGGATGCGTCCCAGCAGCAGCGGCTCTTCGCCCAGGGGCATGCTGCGCGGCTTGGGCTCGTAGGCCTTGCTGAAGTCGGCTTTCTGCACCGCCTGCTGGTGCTCGATGCCGAGCAGCGCCTTGCGCGCCTCGGGATTGGCCTGCGTGCGGATGCGCGGACTCGCCTCCTCGGCCAGCTTCACCAGCAGCGGCCACAGGAGTTTTACGAAACGCTGCGTCAGCCACATGCGCAACTCCACCCCGTCGCTGGTGGCGATCAGCATCAGCAGCCGGTCCTCCTCGGCGTTGTAGTCCACCTTCAGCTGGTGCAGCTTCATGGCGGAATGATAGCTCTGCTAGCGCTTGGCTCGGCGCGCTTTGCCGCGCGCCGGCGCCTTGGCCGCAGCCGTGACGCGGCGCAGCAGCGCCGTGCTCGAGCGCTGGTATTCGAACGGGATCGAATGCGCGCTGCCGCCGCGCGCCAGCACCTCCTGCGCGCCAACGATGCGCGCCACGGGCCAGTCGCCGCCTTTCACCAGGACTTCGGGCCGGCAGGCTGCAATCAGCTGCGCGGGCGTGTCTTCATCGAACCAGGTGACCGCGTCCACGCTTTGCAGCGCGGCGACCAGCGCCATGCGGTCCTCGAGCGCGTTGACCGGGCGGCCCGGTCCCTTGCCCAGGCGCCGCGCCGAAGCGTCGCCGTTCAGCGCAACCACCAGTGCAGCACCGAGCGCGCGGGCGCGCGCCAGGTAGGTCACGTGGCCGCGATGCAGGAGGTCGAACACACCGTTGGTAAACACCAGCGGCCGCGGCAGGGCCGACGCCCATCGCGCGGCATCGCCCGGCGCCAGAATCTTGCGCTCGAAGGCGGGCCGGGCCGGGCCTAGGACCGCGGTCGGCACACTGCGTCGGCCGGCTTGCAGTACTCGAAGATCTTCACGACCTTGCGCACCCCGCCCGTAGTGCGCGCGATCTCCACAGCGTCCGCGGCCTCCTGCTCGGTGACCACGCCGAGC
>JAABQT010000389.1 GCA_011391295.1 Betaproteobacteria bacterium | reverse complement strand
GGCTCGAGGGACTTCAACGCCTCGCGCACCAGCGGCAGCGTCACCGGCCGGTGCTGCTCGAGCGAGGCGCGGTCCAGCTGCTCGAGGATCGCGCCGAGCGAGGGCATGTCCCGGCGCACGTGCGTCAGCAGGTATGACACGACCTCGTCGGCCAGCCTGAGTCCGCGGCGCGCTGCTTCGGCGTGCAGGAACATCGCCTTTTCCGCGTCGCTCAGCGTCTTCACCTGGTACACCAGGCCCCACCCCAGTCGGCTGCGCAGGTCCTCGCGCAGTGCGAGTTGCGCCGGGGGCGCGTTGCCGGCGGCAAGTACCCAGGTGCCCGCTTCGCGCGCATGGTTGATGGCGTTGAACAGCGCGACCTGCGCGCTCTCGTCGAGCCACTCGACGTCGTCGGCCACGCTGAGGCCCGGGCGCGCGCTGGCGCGCAGCAGGTGGCTGCGGCCCGATCCCGCCTCGCCCCACAGGTAGATCACGGCCTCGGCCAGCCTGCCTGCGGCGAGCTCGCGCAGGCGCGCCAGCAGCTCGATGTTCGAGCCCGGCACGAAATTATCGAGCGTGAGCTCGGGCGGCGCGGAGATGGGCAGCGCAAGCTGGCGCGTCACTTCGCGCCGCCGTACAGCGCGCTCGCGAGGTAGGCGCGTCGCAGGTGACGCAGGCCGACGAGCAGCGCCGCGCTTGCCGGCAGCGCCAGCAGCACGCCGAAAAAACCGAATACCTGGCCGAAGGCGAGCAGGGCGAAGATCACGGCCACCGGGTGCAGCCCGATGCGCTCGCCCACCAGCAGCGGCGTGACCGCCATGCCTTCCAGGGCTTGGCCGGCGCCGAAGGCGAGCCAGACCCAGGCCACGCCCCACAGGCTGTCGAATTGCATCAGCGCGGCGATGCTGCCGAGTACGAAGCCGGCTAGCGCGCCGACGTAGGGGATGAACACCAGCAACCCGGTGATCAGGCCGATGGGCAGCGCGAATTCCAGCCGCGCCAGCCACAGCGCGAGCACGTAGTACACGCTCATCAGCAGGATCACCGTCAGCTGTCCGCGCAGGAACTCCGCCAGCACCGCGTCGACTTCGCGCAGGATGGCGCGCGCCTGCGCGTGCACGTGGCGCGGGATCAGGCGCTCGACGCGCGCCAGCAGCGCGTGCCAGTCGCGCAGCAGGTAGAACAGCACCACCGGCACCAGCAGCAGATTGACGAAGAACGCGACCAGGGCCAGGCCGCCGACCTTGAGCGAGCCCAGCAGCCGCGCCACCACGTCCTGGTTGTCCGACAACAGGTCGGCGGCGAGCCTGCGCACGGTGTCGACGTCGAGCTGGAACTCGACGCCGATGAAATCCTTGAGCCGCGGCAGCAGCTGCTGGTTGACCCAAACCAGGAACGCGGGCAGGCGGTCGATCAGCTCGCGCAGTTCCTTGGCGAACAACGGCAGCACCACCAGCGCCAGCGCGACTACCAGCAGCAGTACGCCGAGCAGTACCAGCACCACGGCGAGCGCGCGCGGCAGGTACTTGCCGGTCAGGCGCTCGACGATCGGGTCGAGGATGTAAGCGAGGATCGCCGCGAACAGGAACGGCGCCAGGATCGGCGAGAGCAGGTAGAGCAGCCCGCCGGCGACCAGCGCGACGGCGATCCAGCCCCAGAACTGCGGATTGGCGGAGAGAGGGGAAGGCATCTCAAGTAAAATCGCGCTGCAAACGCGAAACTCTAGCATGACAGACCCGCTTTCCTACCGCGACGCCGGCGTCGATATCGATGCCGGCGACGCCCTCGTCGAGGCCATCAAGCCGTTCGCGAAGCGCACCATGCGGCCCGAGGTGCTGGCGGGCATCGGCGGATTCGGCGCGCTGTGCAGGATTCCGAGGAAATACCGCCAGCCGGTGCTGGTGTCCGGCACCGACGGTGTCGGCACCAAGCTGAAACTGGCGTTCGCCTACGGCCGCCACGACACGGTGGGCATCGACCTGGTGGCGATGAGCGTGAACGACGTGCTGGTGCAGGGCGCGGAGCCGCTCTTTTTCCTCGACTACTACGCCTGCGGCAAGCTCGACGCCAAGGTGGCGGCCAAGGTGGTGCAAGGCATCGCGCACGGCTGCGAGCTGGCCGGTTGCGCCCTGATCGGCGGCGAGACCGCGGAGATGCCCGGCATGTATGCCGACGGCGAGTACGACCTGGCGGGTTTCTGCGTCGGTGTGGTGGAACGCGAGCGCATCGTCAGCGGCCGCTCGATCAAGCCGGGCGACGCAGTGCTCGGACTCGCTTCGAGCGGCGCGCATTCCAACGGTTATGCGCTCATTCGCCGCATCA
>JAABQT010000388.1 GCA_011391295.1 Betaproteobacteria bacterium | reverse complement strand
GTTCAGCGGCTTACTCCTTCAGTTGTCCACCCTGGCGCCGCTCGCCTTCACCACCGGGGCCCAGCGGCCGATCTCCGCCTTGATGAAGCCGGTGAAGGCCGCGGGCGAGGTGCTCGGCGTGACTTCCAGTCCGGCGCCGTTGTAGCGCTGCACCAGGCGCGGATCGCGCATCGCCTTGAGGAACTCGTCGTAGATCCTCTTCACCACCGGCGCGGGCGTGCCCGCCGGCACCGCCGGACCCCACCACTGCACTGTCTCGAAGCCGGCCACGCCCGCTTCCTGGAAGGTCGGCGTGTCGGGCAGGAGCTTCTGGCGCACCTTGCTCGTTACCGCGAAAGCCTTGAGCTTCCCCGCCCTGATGTGGCCCACCGTCGGCGGCAGACCGAGCAAGGCGAGCGGGATGGTGCCGCCCACGACGTCGCCAATCGCCTGCCCGCCGCCCTTGTAGGGCACGTGCGTGATGTTCAGGCCGCCGGCGATGTTCTTGAAGAGCTCGGCAGCGAGGTGCTGCGGCGTGCCGTTGCCGGGCGAGCCGTAGGCGAGCTTGCCCGGATTCGCCTTCGCGTAGGCGATCAGCTCCTGCAGCGTGTTCGCCGGCACCGAGGGGTGCCCGACCAGGATGTGCGCGCCGCTGATCATCTGCGTCACGTGCACGAAATCCTTCACCGGGTCGAAGCGCAGCCGCGCGAAGAGCGAGGGCGCGATGGTGTAGGCGTCGGCGTAGAAAAGGATGGTATGCCCGTCGGCATCCGAGCGCGCCACGGCCTCCGCGGCGATGTTGCCCGCGCCGCCGGTGCGGTTCTCCACCACCACCGGCTGGCCGATCGACTCGCTCATGATCGGCGAGATGACGCGCGCGCTCATGTCCATCGCGCCGCCGGCGGCGTAGCCGAGCACCAGGCGCACCGACTTGGTCGGCCAGCCCTGCGCTGCGACGGGTTGCGCCAAACCCAGGACAAGGATCGACAGCAGAAATTGCAGTGCGCGTCTCATGGGTCCTCCTCCCTTGACGAAACGTCTGAACGTTTATACAACAAGCCGCCCGTCAGATGTTCAACGCGCGCTTGTCGACCGCCAGGGCGGCTTCCTTCATCGCCTCGGAGAGCGAGGGATGGGCGTGGCAGATCATGCCGATGTCCTCGCTCGAGCCGCGGAATTCCATCGCCACCACCGCCTCGGCGATCAGCTCGCCGGCGAACGGCCCCATGATGTGCACGCCGAGGATCTGGTCGGTCTTCGCGTCGGCGAGGATCTTCACCAGGCCCGCGGTCTCGCCCAGCGCCCGCGCGCGCGCATTGGCGGAGAACGGGAAGCTGCCCGCCCGGTACTCCGCGCCCTCGGCCCTCAGTTGCTGCTCGGTCTTGCCCACCCAGGCGATTTCCGGGGCGGTGTAGATCACCCAGGGCACGGTATTGAAGTCCACGTGCGGCTTCCTGCCGGCGATGCGCTCGGCCACCGCCGCGCCCTCCTCCTCGGCCTTGTGCGCCAGCATCGGCCCGCGCACCACGTCGCCGATCGCCCAGACGTTCGGCAGGTTCGTGCGGCAGTCCTCGTCCGCGGCAACGAAGCCGCGCTCGTCGAGCTTCAGGCCTACGGCGGCGGCGTTCAGGCCGCCCGTATTGGGCACCCGGCCGATCGACACGACCAGTTTGTCACATTCGAAGTTTTTGGATGAATTATCTGATGCAGTATATTGAACAAGAACGTTTTTCTTGGATGAAGAGACCTTCGAAATCTTCACCCCGAGCTGGATTTCGAGCCCCTGCTTGGCGAAGACCTTGGCGGCCTCCTTCGCGATCTGCTCGTCGGCGGCCCCGAGGAAGGACGGCAGTGCCTCCAGGATCGTGACCTGTGCGCCGAGCCGCCGCCACACGCTGCCCAGCTCCAGGCCGATCACGCCCGCACCGACGATGCCGAGGCGCTTTGGCACTTCGGACAGCGCCAGCGCCCCCGTGTTGCTCAGGATCATGGTTTCGTCGAACCCCGCCCCCGGCAGGGCGCGCGGATTGGAGCCGGTGGCCACGATGACGTGGCGCGCGTTGAGCGTCTCCTCCCCCACCCGCACCTCGGCGGGCGTTCTTCCGAAGCTGCCGCGGCCGTGAAAGAACGCCACCTTGTTCTTCTTGAACAGGTACTGGATGCCGTCGTTGTTCTGCCTGACCACCTTGTCCTTGCGACTTTGCATCTGCGCGAGGTCGAGCTCCAGGCCGTTCACTTTTACACCGTGCTCGGCAAAGCCGTGCCCGGCCTGCTCGTAGTTTTCCGAGGATTGCAGCAGCGCCTTCGACGGGATGCAGCCGATGTTGGTGCAGGT
>JAABQT010000387.1 GCA_011391295.1 Betaproteobacteria bacterium | reverse complement strand
CCGGCCACCGCTGGGGCGGCACCGTGTGGAACGTCAGTGAAAATGTCCTCCTCTAACGCGTCAGTGAAAATGTCCCCCCATGGACCTCTTTCTCATGGGCAGACGGGACGCCCGGCGGCTGGGCATGGTGAAAGCCGCGGAGCAGGCGCGAGTGACGAACCGGGAAGCGGCTGCGGGGCTGGGCCTGAGCGTGCGGCAGTTCCGGCGGTTGCGGAAACGGGTGCGCGAGGGAGGTGAGCCGGCGCTCGTGCATGGCAACCGCGGCCGGCCCTCCGCCCGGCGCTTGGCCGCGGAGGTGCGCGAGCGGGTGGTGGCGTTGCTGACCGGGAGCGTGAAGCTGAACGACCATCACCTGGCGGACCTGCTGGCCGAGGAGCAGGTGGTGGTCAGCCCGGCGAGCGTGCGGCGGATCCGGCAGGGGCTCAGGCTGCCGCCGAAGCGCCGCCGGCGGCCGCCGCAGCACCGGCGACGCCGGAACCGCAAGGCGAGGCGGGGTGAACTGGTGCTTATCGACGGCAGTCCGTTCCGCTGGTTCGATGCGGACGGTCCAGCGTGGACGCTGCTGGGCGCGATCGACGACGCCACCAGCGAGATCCTGCACCTGACGCTGCGGCCCACCGAGGACCTGCACGGCTACGTGACGCTGTTGCACGGCGTGCTCACGACCCACGGCGTCCCCGTGACGCTGTACGGGGATCGCAGCGGCATCCTGGTGCGCAACGACTCGCACTGGACGCTGGCCGAAGAGCTCGCCGGCGAGCAACGGCCCACGCAGTTCGGCCGCATGCTCGCCGAACTCGGGGTCGCCTTCATCCCGGCTCGCAGCCCGCAGGCCAAAGGCCGCATCGAGCGGTTGTGGGCCACCCTGCAGGACCGCCTCGCGGCCGAGCTGCGGCTGCGCGGCAGCACCACGCTCGAGGCGACGCTGGCCTACCTGCCCCGCTTCATCGCCGCGCACAACCGCCGGCTCGCGGTGCCCCCCGCCGAGGCCACCCGCGCCTTCCGCGCCGCCCCGCGCGACCTCGACCGGATCCTCGCCTGCGTCTACGAGCGCGTCGTCGCCCGCGACAACACCGTCACCATCCCCGGCCGCTGGGCCCAGCTGCCACCGGGACCGTATCGGCGCTCCTGGCACAAGGCCCGCGTCGAGGTTCGCGAGACCCTCGACGGCCGCCTGCTCGTGCTGAACCCCCGCCACGGCCTGCTCCTCGAGCAGCCGTGTCCCGCGTCCCCGTTCGTGCTCGAATCGCGCACCGCCGACCGCGCCACCCGCAAACGCGCCCTGGACGGCTGCGCAGGATCGCCCAAGAAGCCCGATCGCGACGCGCCCCGAGTCCCAACACCACCCCGCACGCGTCGGGGTCAGCTCACCAACATCCGCCGACCTTCCCCGGCCAACCCGTGGAGGAAACGCTTCCTACCCCCAACACCCGGCGACACCGTCGCGGGGGGGAGGACATAGTCACTGACGCGTTAGGCGGACAGAATCACTGACTTGCGACAGCTCACGTCGAAGGCGTTGCGGGGTCCGCGCCGCACGCGGGCGATGTCGGCGGTGCGGAAGCGGCCGGGTTGCCAGCCGCCCGCCACGGAATCGCTGCGGCTGGCGGTGTCCTCGATGGTGGCGGTAAAGCGGTCGAGGTCGCCCATGAAGCGCTGGATCGAATGACGGCGCCCTGGATCCAGGCCGCTGGCGGTGTCGAGCGTGGCCTGGCTCTCGCGGGTCCAGCTCTGCATGCGCCGGCGGTTCGAGAACAGCTCTTGCATCGGTCGCGTCAGGTGCTTGGTGAGCAGGCCCTGGATCATGCCGCCCTCGGCCTTGCGCGAGGGATCGAGGCCGATCTGCAGCTCGGGCGGATCGCCGTAGAACAGGCGCTGCTGGGCGGCGCCGAAGCCCTTCGGCACCACGACGTAGGCGGTGCGCTTGCCGAGACGCACCGCTTCGCGCGCCTCCTCGCGCCCGGCGCGCTGCACCTCGAACTCGACCGCGGCCGCGAGCGTGTCGACGAACGCCCGCGAGCCGGAAGTGCTGTCTTCGTCCACCACCGCGATCCGCAGCGCGCGGCTCTCGGACCCCGAGCCGCCCGAGAACATGGTGCCGAAGAACACCGCCATCACCAGCGGAAAGATGAAGGTGAAGATCGCGCCCATGCGGTCGCGCGTCAGGAGCGTGAGGTCCTTGCCGATCATCGCGAAGAGAACGCGCATCAGTCCCTCAGGTGGCGGCCGGTGAGCCGCAGGAAGACCGATTCGAGATCGGGGCGTTCGAGCCGGAAGCGTCCGATGCCCGCGGTCCCGAGGCGGGCCAGCTCCGCCACCGGG
>JAABQT010000386.1 GCA_011391295.1 Betaproteobacteria bacterium | reverse complement strand
ACGACGGGGCCACCGCCAGCGGTCCCTCGACCGGGCACATGACATTTCCGGTCAACAACTTCGAGTGCAATCACTGTCACACAACCACCGCGTGGTCGCCCAACACGTTCCGGCACGTGGCCGGCGGCGGCTATCCGGGCGATCACCGCGCGGCGCTCGGTTGCACGAGCTGTCACGCGGCCAACACCGATGCGGCGACCTGGCGCGCGCCGGCCTACAAGCCGGACTGCGCCGGCTGCCACGCGAGCCGATTCAAGGCTGACCCGCACAAGAAGTACGGAGACGTGAAGTACACGGTCAGCGAGCTACGCAATTGCTCCGGCGCGTGCCATATGTATACGAGCTCGACGTTGACCACCATCGAGAAGCGGCGCTCCGGGCCCGAGCACCGCATCACCGACGACAAGTTCGACTGATGGCAGGCCGGGCATTCCGCTGGTTACCGGTGTTGCTGCTGCCGTTCGCCGTGGCCGTGACGCACGCGCAGTCGGCGGGTCGCGTGGTCGAGGAGGTCGGGGTGTCGGAGCAGCGCGGCCACGTTGCCGTCACCGTGCTGTTCGGTTGCAGCCTGCGCTACGTGAGCCACACGCCCGCCAGCAGCGGCGACCGGGTCATCGTGCGCCTGTCGCCGCAGCCAGACTGCGGCGCAGCGGTCGGGGGCTCGATCGTGCCGCCGGCACTGGACGCGCGCGGCGTCATCCGGTCGATCGAGGTGAACCGTGGCCTGGGCACGGACCTGGAACTTCGCATCGGCTGGTCGCGCCCGGAGCAGTTCGTGCTGGTGCCGTCATTCGATGGCCGCGGTCTGCGCATTCGACTGATGCGCGCCGAGGAGGATCGCTCGAAAGTGACCGTGCGCGAGGTGACGGGAGGTGCCTCGACGTATGCAGTCAACCTCGATGCGGCGAAGACGCCGTTCGAGGCAGGGGCCATCGCCGCCGCAGCGCAGGCGACCGGTGTCCGCACCTACGTCTCCGAGATCGTGATTGACGAGGAACGGTGGTACCGGCTGCGCGCGGGGCCCTTCCTGTCCGAGTCCGATGCCCGGCGGGTGCTTGCGACGGCTCGCGCCCGGTATCCCAAGGCCTGGCTCGCCGTCGGCGACGATGCGACGCTCAATGCGGTCGGTTCGCCGGATGCCGTCGCGAGCGTCCCGGCGACGCGACCGGGTGGCAACGCGACGCTGATGCCGGCCGAGCTCGAGCGGACGCTCAAGCAGGCGCGCGAGGCTTTCCGGCGCAAGGACTACGCGACGGCGATTCCGCTGCTCACGCGGCTCATGGAGCAACCCGAGTTTCCGCAGCGCGCGGAAGCGCTGGAACTGCTGGGCCTCGCGCGGGAGCGCAACGGCCAGCTCGCGCATGCCGAGGCGGAATGCGAAGAGTACCTGCGCCGCTACCCGCAGGGCGAGGCCGCTGGCCGGATCCGCAAGCGCCTGCGCGCACTGACGTTCGCGACCAGCCCGGCCAGCCTGCGTGCACGCGCGGCGGCCGCAGCAGAGTCGCCGTGGAAGCTGTACGGCGGCGTGTCGCAGATCTATCGGCGCGACGACTCCAGCTTCGACAACGGCACGGCATCGAGCGACCAGACGACGCAGAACGCGCTGCTGAACGACGTGGCTCTCTCGGCGCGGCGCCGCGGCGAGCGCTTCGATTTCGCGAGCCGGGTGAGCGCGGGCTATGCGCTCGACATGCTCGAAGACGGCCCGGGCAACCAGTCGCGGGTTTCGCTGCTGTTCGCCGAAGTCAACGACCACGAGCTCGACTGGACCCTGCGCGGCGGTCGCCAGTCCGGCAGCTCCGGAGGGCTGCTCGGCACGTTCGACGGCCTGTATGCCGGCTACCAGCTGCGACCCCGTGTGCGGTTGAATGCGCGGTTCGGTTACCCGGTCGAGTCCACGCGCGACGGGCCCACGACGGACCGGAACTTCTATGCACTCTCGGCCGATTTCGGCACGTTTGCCGGCGGCTGGGACCTGTCGCTTTACGGTATCTCGCAGGACTACTTCGGGCTGACGGACCGGCAGGCCGTCGGCACCGAAGTGCGCTACTTCCGCCAGGGCCTCACGTTCGTCGGGCTCGCGGACTACGACATCCACTACCAGGAGCTGAACAACCTGCTGCTGCTCGGCACGATTGCGTTGCCCGCGCGGTGGACGATGAGCGTCAACCTCGATCACCGCAAGAGTCCATCGCTCGCGGCGCGCAATGCGATGATCGGCCAACCGGTGACGAGCTTCGACGAGCTGTTCGGCCTGTTCTCGATCGAGCAGATCGAGCAGCTGGCGCGCGACCGGACCGCCGAGTCCGACGTCTACACGCTGTC
>JAABQT010000385.1 GCA_011391295.1 Betaproteobacteria bacterium | reverse complement strand
CCGGCACGCCCGCGAATCCTGCGGCCCGGCGGCGTCTCCGCTGCGGCGATCTCGCAAGTGCTCGGTCGGCGCGTCCCGGTGTTCAGCGGCAACGCGCGCGCCTCGACGGCGCAGCGCGCACCGGGAATGTTGAAGCAACACTACTCCCCGCGCACGCCGCTCGTGCTGCATCGCAAGCTCACGGCAGCAAGCTTGCGCGCAGGCACGGCAGACGAAGCGTTTCTCTTTTTCAAGAAGCCAAGAGCCGCGCTTGCCGCGAGTCATCCAAACGTCTCTTGGCTCAGCGAGCGCGGCTCGCCTGCTTCCGCGGCGCGGCGGTTGTTTGCGAAGCTCCACGAACTCGACGCGCGTGGGTTTGCGATGATCCACGCCGAGATGGCGCCAGATGCGAAGGCAGGCGCGGCGATCAACGACCGTCTGACGCGCGCGGCGGCGCGGGGGTGAGGAAGTAGCGCGGGTCTCTGACCACAGCCGTCCCATAGGATGGGTCGGAGAGAGGTGGCTCGGCTGCTGGAAGTTTTCCTGCCAAGAGGCAGGGTGTGAAAAAAAAGACATCCAGACAGCCGAGCCGCTGCCAACCTACAGTCCTGCGGCAGTTGGTCGAACTGATTCCTGCGTATCTTGTGCCCAAGCTGGCGCGCAAGTTCGGAGTCGATAAGAAGGCGCGCACCTTCAGTGCGTTCAGCCATGTCGTCGCGTTGCTCTACGCGCAGCTTAGCCACGCGCTGAGCCTAAACGACATTTGCGACGGATTGCGGCTGATGGCCACGCCTCTGCGAGCGCTGCGCGGGGCAACGCCACCCTCGCGCAATGCGCTGAGCCATGCCAACAAGGTCCGCGATTGCAGCATGGCCGAGGCGTTGTTCTGGGAAGTGCTGGGACATCTGCAGCGCAGCTTTCCGGCTTTCCAGCGCGGCGCGAGCCCGCGCCTGGCGCGACGCTTCCGCCGTTCGATCCACATCGTCGATTCCACCGTGATCGAACTGGTCGCCTCGTGTGTGGACTGGGCCAATCACAACCGCCGCAAGGCGGCCATCAAGTGCCACATGCGCCTGTCGCTGCGCACGCTGTTGCCCAACTTTGCCTTCCTGAGCTCGGCGCGGGAAAACGACGTGCAGCAGGTGCGCCGCATTTGCGCCGGGCTGCAGCGCGGCGAAGTGCTGCTGTGCGACCGCGGCTTCCACCTGCTGGCGCACTTCTTCGAGCTGACCCAGCGCGGCGTCTTTTTCGTCACCCGTGTCCGCGAACAGGTGCGCTTCAAAGTCGTCGGCCATCACTCGCGCGCCAAAGATCCGCGGATCCTCAAGGACGAGTATGTCGTGGCCATCGGCTCGTCGGTGAGAGGCCATTACTCGGACAAGTTGCGCCGCGTCACCGCCCGGGTGCTCGTCGATGGCAAGGAGTGCGAGCTGGTATTCCTGACCAACAACTTTACCTGGAGCGCCGGCAGCATCGCCGATCTCTACCGCTGCCGGTGGCAAATCGAGGCGTTCTTCAAGCAGATCAAACAAACCCTGCAACTGGCCGACTTCCTCGGGCACAACGCCAATGCGGTCAAGTGGCAGATATGGATCGCGCTGTTAGTCTTTGTCCTGCTGCGCTTCCAGGCGTGGTGCGCGGACTGGGCGCATAGTTTCTCCCGGCTGTTCACGTTGTTGCGCACCGCGCTGTGGCTCCCTCGCGACGTCGGCCGACTGCTGCGCTATGGGACAGCACAAGGAGATTATCGCCAGCTCGACGGCCCCGCCCAGAGGTGGCTGCCCGGTTTTCTCGCCTAACCCATGGGACAGCCGCCGGCACTTCCCCAGAGCGAAGCGCCCGCCCCCAGAAAAAATCCTGCACACCGCCCCCCGCTCCACACTCAACTCTGTCCTCGGGACTCCACTCGCGCCACGTCTCTTTTGGCCCGCTGTGGGATGGCTGTGGTCTCTGACCCGCGACAACATCGCGCGCCGTAATCTGGCAGGTCAGAGACCTGCCCAACTGAAGGCCCCTATCCCTGCAATCCCTTCGGCGGCCCGAGGATTTCGCGCAGGACGATCGCGCGGCGAACTTCGGATACATTGTGCAGGCCCGCAATCAGGCTTCTCGGCGGGAGACGCCGACCGACGGCCGACACGGACCGGATAACCTTCAGCACGGGCACCTGCGCGCGAAGCGCCTCGGCGCTGCGGCGAGTGGCTTCGATGAGGCGCAGCTTCTCCTCGAGGTTGCGCTGCTGCTCGAGAACCATGGCTACCGGATCGAAACGAGGCTCGACATGCCTCTGCGGCTCCACGGGCACGGGCTCACTTCGCGCCCACTCGGGCAGGATGACCGGTGGCG
>JAABQT010000384.1 GCA_011391295.1 Betaproteobacteria bacterium | reverse complement strand
GGACGGACCGCCCGATCGGGCGCGCTGTTCGTGTTCTTCGGTCGGCGCCGGACGGCGGTGAAGGTGCTGTTCGCGGACCGGACCGGCGTGTGCGTGTTTTACAAGAGGCTCGACGCCGGCACGTTCCGGCTCCCCGAGCCGATGATCGAGGGCGACACGGCGCGGCTGCTTGACGAGCGCGCGTTCGACGACCTGCTCGACGGGCTCGAGCTCGCGCCGGTGCGGCGCCGCGCGGTGCACTGAGCCCGAGCAAGTTCCGGACCGGGAATCTGCGGCGGCCACCGCCGATTCTCGACGACGCCCCGTTGCGTCGCGCGCGTGCGCGATCAACATGGAGAGCGTGGACGACGCGCTGCGCACGCTGGACCCGGCCCTCGCGGCCCGGCTCGCGGGGCTCGAGGCGCTCGTCGCGGCGCAGCGCGAAGCGCTGGCCCACGAGCGTGCGGCGCTCGAGAGCGAGCGCGCCCTCCGGACCAAGGCCGAGGCAGAGCGGGACCGGCTGCGCGAGGCCTACGAGGCGCTGACGCGCGAGGTCGAGCTGGCGCGGCGGCGCCTCGTGGTCGCGAAGGCCGAGCGCATCGACACGACCCAGCTCGAGCTGGAGTTCGCCGCGAAGCTCGCGGAGCTCGCGACGCTGTCGCGCCAGGCCGAGGAGGAGATCGGCGAGGAGCCGGTCGGCAAGCGCAAGCGCCGCGGCCAGGGTGGCGGTCGCCGCGACCTCCGCCTGCTCGACGCGCCCGAGGAGCGCCTGGAGATCACCGACCCGCTGCTCGAGGGCAAGGCCGCGCGCGTCGGCGCCGAGGAGAGCATCCTGGTGCGCTGGAAGCGGGCCGGGTTCGTCAAGCTGATCGTGGCGCGGATCAAGTACGACGTCACCACGCCGGCGGCGCCGGCCAGCGCGGCGTCCGTCGAGCAGCCGCTCTCCGCCGTGGCCGCCGGGACGCCGACGGTGGCGACCGTGGCGCCCTCGGCGGCGCCCGCCTGCTCGCCCGCGGAGCTCGCCGCGCTGGTCGCGACCGAGCCCCGGCTCGCGGGCGCGACGCTGGTCACCGCGCCGCTGCCGCCGCGGTTGATCGATCGGTCCTACGCGACGCCGTCCCTGCTCGCGCACATCGCCAGCGACAAGTTCTGCGATGGCCTGCCGCTGCACCGCCAGGAGGATCGGTTCGCGCGGCTCGGCGTGCCGATCGATCGGGGCACGATGGGTCGGTGGCTGGAGGAGGCGGGCGGCACGGTCGGCGCGACGATCGTCGAGGCGATGCGGCGCGAGGCGCTGGCGTCGGCGCACTGCATCGCGACCGATGCGACCGGCATCCGCGTCCAGCCGACGCCGCGCGCGGACGGCGCGAGCCAGCCCTGTCGACGGGCGCACTACTTCGTCCAGATCGCCGATGCCGATCACGTGTTCTTCGAGTACTCACCCGTCGAGACCAGCGCGGTCGTGAGTCAGCTGTTCGCGGGGTACGCGGGCTACGTGCAGGCGGATGCCAAGAGCGTGTTCGACGTGCTGTACCGTCCGCCCGAGGCGCGCGACCGCGCGCCCCCCGACGAGAAGCAGGCTGCTTGCAGCGAGGTTGGATGCTGGGCGCACGCACGCCGCAAGGTCTGGGAGGCCGCGGTCGCGACGCAGCACGTGGTCGCGCGCGAGGCGCTCGTGCGGATCGCGCGCATGTTCCAGCTCGACGAGCTGTGGCGGACCAAGCTGCCCGACGTGCGCAAGGCCCAGCGTGAGCGGTTCCTGCGCCCGCACCTGACGGCGTTCTTCGCGTTCGCCGAGGCGGCGTACGAGGCGGCGCGCCACGAGCGTGGCCTCCTGCGGACCGCGCTCGGCTACGCCGTCCGGCAGAAGGCCGCGTTGCTGCGCTTCCTCGACGATGGCGCGCTCGAGATGACCAACAACCGCTCCGAGCGCGAGCTGCGCCGCATCGCGACAGGTCGCAACGCCTGGCTGTTCGTCGGCAGCGACCTGCACGGGGTCAGCGCGGGGAACCTGCTCACGCTGATCGCCTCGGCGCGGCTGCACCGCCTCGATCCCGAGGTGTACCTGCGCGACGTGTTCCGCGTGCTGCCGCACTGGCCGCGTGATCGCTACCTCGAGCTCGCGCCGCGCTACTGGCGGATCACGCGTGCGCGCCTACGCGCCGATGAACTCGAGCACGAGCTTGGCCCGCTCGCGGTCCCCGAGCCGCCGCTGCCGACCATGCCGGCGCTGCGCGAGGTCGAGGCGTCGGCCACGGTGGTCACGCCCGCCGCGCCGTAGCCGGGCGCTCGCCTGCCCGAAGCCCGCGCCAGGTTCAAGGGTGCGGTTCGTGCAGCGGTTACCGCGTTCG
>JAABQT010000383.1 GCA_011391295.1 Betaproteobacteria bacterium | reverse complement strand
GCCCGCGCGAGCGCGCGGACCTGCTGGTGGAGCTGGAAGTCGACGGGCAGATCGCCCTGCGGCGCGAAGTGTCGCCGTCGGGACTGCAGCGCGACGGCAATGCCACCGTGTACCACCGCCTGCCGCTGCCGGCGGGCCGGCATCGCATCGTCGCCCGGCTGCGCGACCGGCCCGGCGACGGCTTCAACTACGTGGGCGAGGCGACGCTCGATCTCGCGCCAGGCGCGGCAGTGCTGATCGATTTCTCGGCGGCCAAGGGTGGCTTCGATTTTCGCACCTGAAACGCACATCGGGCTCGGCGCCCGATTTCTTGCCCCCCTGCGCCACCTCGGCGCGCTGGGCTTCGCCCTGTTCTGGATGCTCGCCGCGAGCGGCATCTATCTGTACATCCGCTTCGATACCAGCATCGCGGGCGCCTACGATTCGATCGGCGAGCTGGAGTGGTGGTTCGGCGGCGTGCTGCGCAGCCTGCACCGCTACGCCGCCGACGCCTTCGTGGCGGTGGTCGCGCTGCACCTGGTGCGCGAACTGCTCGCCGGGCGCTTTCGCGGCTTTCGCACATTCTCGTGGATCTCGGGCGTGCCGCTGGTGTGGCTGATGTACGCCTCGGGCATCGTCGGCTACTGGCTGGTATGGGACACGCGCGCGCAATTCTCCGCGCAGGCGAGCGCCGAGTGGATGCTGGCCCTGGGGATCGGCGCCGAGCCGATGGCGCGCAATTTTCTCGGCCTGGGGCAGATCTCCGACCGGCTGTTCTCGCTGTTCGTGTTCCTGCACATCGGCCTGCCGCTCGCCCTGCTCGCCGGCATGTGGGTGCACGTGCAGCGCCTCGGGCGCCCGGCGACGGTGGCACCGCGTGCGCTCGCATGGGGCATGCTCGGGATGCTGCTCGCGCTCGCGTTCCTGCGCCCGGTCGCTTCCGAGGCGCGCTGGGATCCGGCGCTGCTGCCGCAAATGCTGCAGATCGACTGGTTCCTGCTCTTCATCCACCCGCTGATGTACGCCACCTCCGCCGCCCAGCTGTGGCTGCTGACAGGCGGCGCCACCGCCGCACTGGTCGCATTGCCATTGCTCGCGCGCCGCCCGGCGGCGCCGGCGGCCCGGGTCGATGCCGGGAACTGCAGCGGTTGCGGCCGCTGCGTCGCCGACTGCCCTTACGAGGCCGTGACGCTGGCCGGGAACCAGGCTCTGGTGTACGCCGATCGCTGCGCGTCCTGCGGCATTTGCGCCGGCGCCTGTCCGTCTTCGACCCCGTTTCGCAGCACGCCCGAGCTCGTCTCCGGCATCGACCTGCCCGACTCGACGGTGCACGATCTGAGGCGCGACCTGCAGGCGGTGCTCGCCGGGCGCCCGCCAGGCGTGGTGTTCCGCTGCGAGCACGCGCCGCACGCCGCCGGCGAAGCTGGCATCGCTCTGCGCTGCCTCGCCGCACTGCCGCCATCCTTCGTCGAGTACGCGCTGCGCAAAGGCGCGCGCAGCGTGCGGGCGGTCGGCTGCGCCGAGGGCGGCTGCGCCTGGCGCCTCGGCCTCGAGCTGAGCGCGGAGCGCTTCTCGGGCGAGCGCGAACCCCACCTGCGCCCCAACGTGCGCGCCGTGAAGCACGCAAATGAATACGCATTCACTCTGCGCTGAGGCCGGCGTCGGTCTGCCGGCGGCGCGCTACACGCTCGCCGCCCCGGCCGACGCGCGACGCCGCCTGGCGGCCGGCTGGCTGTGGCTGGCCGTCGCCGCGCTGCTGGGCTCGGGGCTGTTCTCGATCCTGCTGGTCCTGGCGCGCGCGCCCTATACCAAGGACCTGTTCGCCGTCGCCGATTTCTTCCGCGTCGCCCTGGTGGTGCACGTGGACCTGTCGGTGCTGGTGTGGTTCTCGGCGTTTGCCGGCGCGCTGTGGAGCCTGAACGGCAGCGCGCGTTTCCTTGGCCTGGGCTGGGCCGGGCTGGCGGCAGCCGCAGCGGGAACGCTGGTGATGTGCGCCGCGCCCTTCATCGGCACCGGCGCACCGGTGATGAGCAATTATGTCCCGGTCCTCGACGGTCCCGTGTTTCTCGGCGGCCTGGTGCTGTTCGCGCTCGGCGCCGCGCTGCTGGTCCTGCGCGCGATGCTCGCCGCGCCGCGCGTGGGCACGCGGCCCGACGGCGCCGCGGCGCTGCGCTTCGGACTCAACGCGGCGTCGGTTTCCGCGGCGGTGGCGCTGATCGCCTTCGCCTGGTCCTACCTCGCCCTGCCCGCGGGGCTGGACGGCAAGGCGCGCTTCGAAGTGCTGTTCTGGGGCGGCGGCCACGTGCTGCAGTTCACCTGGACGCTGCTCATGTTCGCCGCCTGGCTCGCGCTTGCCGA
>JAABQT010000382.1 GCA_011391295.1 Betaproteobacteria bacterium | reverse complement strand
TGCTCGGCGCCTCGACCGCGGTGTTCACGGCGCTCGGGCTCGTGGCGTCCTACGGCTGGCGGCGGCACCTGCGGAACTGGTCGCCGTGGATGCGCAACAGCGCCCCGCTGGTCGCCGGCATCGCGCTGCTCGCCTTCACCGGCACCGGCGGTGAGAACACCGACATCCTCGCGCACCTCGCCGGTTTCGTGGTTGGCACCGGCATCGGCGCGCTGTGCGCGCACCTGCCGATGCCCGCGCCCGGCCGTTTTCGTGTGCAATGGATCGCCGGGCTCGCGGCGCTCGCGTTGCTTTCACTCGCCTGGACCCTGGCGCTCGCCTGACATGAAGAAACGCGAATTCGTGCCGATGCCGCACTCGGACGCCTGCGAGCGCAACAGGGGGCCGATCCTCGAGGTGTTGCGCGTCGAGTTCTCGGGCGTCACGCACGTGCTCGAGATCGGCAGCGGCACCGGCCAGCATGCGGTGCACTTCGCGCTCGCGTTGCCGGGCATCGTCTGGCAACCCTCGGAGCAGGCGGAGGCGATGCCGGGCCTGCGCAAGCGCATCTTCAACGAGGGGCCGAGGAACCTGCGCGCGCCGGTCGCGATCGACGTGACCGTCACGCCCTGGGACGTGCGGCGCGTGGACGGCGTCTACACCGCGAACACGCTGCACATCATGCACTGGCCGCAGGTGCAGGCTTTCTTTGCCAACCTGCCGGCAGTCGCGAAGCCCGGCACCGTGCTCGCGATCTACGGGCCGTTCCGCTACGGCGGGCAGTGCACCTCCGCCAGCAACGCCTCGTTCGACGACATTCTGCGCGCTCGCGATCCCGGAAGCGGCATCCGGGATTTCGAGGCGGTCGATGAACTGGCGCGCGCCGCAAGATTCGAATTCGTGGCCGACTACCCGATGCCGGCCCACAATCAGACTCTCATCTGGCGGTCTGCAACACGCTGAGAGCGGCGGGCTTGCCGGGCCTGCGGTGCCCCGCAGCTCGCGCCGCCGGAACTTACGCGCTCGCTTGCGGGGCACCGCAGGCCCGGCAAGCCGGCGGCTATATCGCTGGCTTCAGCACCATCAGAGCGAGCGCCAGAACGGGAGTCAGCGTGGCGCCGGCGCCCCAGATTTCCCAGCGCAGGGCGGCGCGATGGTAGGCCTCGTAATCGAAGGAACCGCTGGCGGCGCCTGCTTCCGCGAGCGTACGGAGTTGCCGCTGCAGCGGTGCGACGCGGAACATGAACAGGAGGCCCGAAACCGTGAACAGCGCCAGCGACCAGGCGATCCAGCCCGTGCGCAACAGCGGCAGGCCGCCCTGGACCGCGGCGATGATGCCGGTCGCGATGATCACCATGATGCTCGGCATCGTGAACAGCCGGTCGCTGCGGATGACGCCATCCATTGCGTGCGCCAGCAGCCGGGGGTTGCGGGTGCGCGCGGCATGGCGGTGCCAGAACACGCCGGTGGTGATGTTGCCGATGAACATCACGACCGCGAGGATGTGCAGCAGCTTCATCCAGAGGTACATCGTTTCAACTCCTGCGTGAAAAGGTGCGCTGGCGGATCCTGGCGAGCCAGCGCAGGAAGGAGCGCGGCGCCAGGCGCTTGTAGCGCCACACCCACCGATAGCTGGCCGGCAGCACGACGTGGGTCGCGCCCGCGGCGGCACGTGTGACGATCTCGGCGGCCACTTCGTCTGCCTCGAGGTTCGAGCGCTGCATCATCTTCTGCGCGAAGCCGCGCGCGTCGGCGGGCGCGCGCGCATGCTCCATCAGCCGCGTGCGGAAGAATCCCGGCATCGCCGCGGCGACGTGCACGCCGTGCTCCGCCATTTCCTGGAACAGGGTCTCCGACAGCGCGACCACCGCGGCTTTCGAGGCGTTGTAGGCGCTCATCCGGCTGCTGCAGGCAAAACTCGCGGCGCTCGCGACGTTGATCACGAGCCCGCCGCCGGACGCCATCATGTGCGGAAGCTCCGCGCGGCAGCTGTAGACGATGCCCATCACGTTGATGTCGAGGATCCACTTCCAGTCCGCGGTCGAGGTCTCGAGCAGGTCGCCGGCCACGGCGACGCCGGCGGAATTTATCGCGAAGTCGAGGCCGTCGAACTTCGCGGCGAAGGCGTCGATCGCCGTCCTGACCGCCTGCTCATCGGTCGTGTCCACCACGTAAGCTTCGCAGGCCGGACAGCCTTTCGCGCGCAGCTGCTCTGCCGCCTCGGCGAGGCGCGCGGCATCGCGGTCCAGCAGGCCGAGGTTCCAGCCGCGCCCTGCCAGCAGTTGCGCGGTCGCGAGGCCGAGGCCGCTGGCGCCGCCGGTGATGACGACGCGCTTGTTCGGGAAGCGCGAATCGAGTG
>JAABQT010000381.1 GCA_011391295.1 Betaproteobacteria bacterium | reverse complement strand
CGGCACCGTGTGGTGGGACGGCGATCTGTTCTCCGGCCGTCCCGACTGGGAGCGGCTGCTGCATATGCCCGCGCCGAAGCTCTCTGCCGAAGAGCAGGCGTTCCTCGACGGCCCGGTCGAGGAGGCCTGCGCGATGGCCAACGACTGGGAAATCACGCACGAGCACTACGACCTGCCGCCGCGGCTTTGGCAGTTCCTGAAGGACATGGGCTTCTTCGGCATGATCATCCCGAAGAAGTACGGCGGGCTCGGCTTCTCGGCGTTCGCGCATTCCGAGGTCGTCACCAAGCTCTCCTCAAGGTGCAACGCCCTCGCCGTGACCGTCATGGTGCCGAATTCGCTCGGGCCGGCAGAGCTGCTGCTGCATTTCGGCACCGAGCAGCAGAAGAACCACTACCTGCCGCGACTCGCCAAAGGACAGGAAATTCCCTGCTTCGCGCTCACCGGCCCGGAAGCAGGATCGGACGCGGCGTCCATCCCGGACTACGGCGTCGTGTGCCGGGGCCACTGGCAGGGCAAGGAAGTGCTCGGCATGCGCCTTACCTGGGACAAGCGCTACATCACGCTCGGCCCGGTCGCCACGCTGCTCGGCCTGGCTTTCCGCCTCTACGATCCCGAACACCTCATCGGCGGCGAGGAGGACCTCGGCATCACCTGCGCACTGATTCCGACCGCGACACCGGGCGTGAACATCGGCCGGCGCCATCTGCCGCTGAACGGCGCGTTCCAGAACGGTCCCAACTCGGGCAAGGACGTGTTCGTGCCGCTGGAATGGATCATCGGCGGGCGCGAGTACGCGGGCAAGGGCTGGATGATGCTGATGAACTGCCTCGCCGCGGGGCGCTCGATCTCGCTGCCGGCGTCCTCGGCGGGCGGCGCCAAGGCGTTGGCACGCGTGACCGGGGCCTATGCGCGCGTGCGCAGCCAGTTCCGCACGCCGATCGGCAAGCTCGAAGGCGTCGAGGAGGCCCTCGGCCGCATCGCCGCCAACGCTTACATGATGGACGCGACGCGCGTGATGACCGCTGGCGCGGTGGACCTGGGCGAGAAACCCTCGGTAATCTCCGCAATCGCCAAGTACCACATGACCGAGCGGGCGCGCGACTGCGTCAACGACGCCATGGATATCCACGGCGGCAAGGGCATCTGCCTCGGACCCAACAACTGGGTCGGCCGCGGCTACCAGATCCTGCCGGTCGGCATCACCGTGGAGGGCGCCAACATCCTTACGCGCACGCTGATCATCTTCGGCCAGGGCGCGATCCGCAGCCACCCCTACGTGCTGCGTGAAATGCGCGCCGCGAAAGAGATGCAGGGCGCGGCAGCCTCGATCGAATTCGACGACGCTCTCACGGCACACATCGGGCACACGATCTCCAACGGCGTGCGTGCCTTCCTGCACGGCCTGACGCGCGCCATGTTCGCCGCCGCACCGCTCAGCGCGGCGCCGGAGACGCGCCACTACTACCGCCAGGTGACGCGCCTGTCCGCGGCCTTCGCCTTTCTCGCCGACGTGTCGATGCTGGCAATGGGCGGCGCGCTGAAGAGGAAGGAGAAGATCTCCGGACGCCTCGGCGACGTACTCTCGATGATGTACCTGGTGTCCGCGACCCTGAAGCGCTACGAGGACCAGGGGCGCCTGCAGGCCGACCTGCCGCTCGTGCGCTGGTCGGTGCGCGACGCGCTGTATTCGGCGCAGGAGGCGATCGACCAGGTGCTCTCCAACTTCCCCATCAAGTCGCTCGCCACGCTGCTGCGCTGGACCATCTTCCCGCTCGGCATGCCGTTCCGCCCGCCGCTCGATTCGCGCAACCACGAATGCGCGCGCATCGCGCTCGAGCCCGGCGCGGCGCGCGACCGCCTGACCGCCGGCATCTACCTGCCCAAGGGCGAGGCCGATGCCACCGGCGTGCTCGAGACTGCGTTCCTTGCCGCGGTGGCCTGCGAACCGATCGAGAAGAAGTTCCGCGCGGCGGTGAAGAGCGGCGCGCTTGCGCCGCGCGCCGGTGCCGACACGGCGCTGCTCGCGCGCGACCGGGGCGTGATCACACCCGAGGAGCACGCGCAATGGCAGAGGAAGGAAGCGCTGCGCAAGCGCGTCATCATGGTCGACGACTTTCCGCAGGATTTCGGCCGCGCCGAGATCCATGAGAAGCTGCGCGTCGGGCAACCGGCGCAAGCCAAGGCGGCCTGAGATGAACCAGACAACCGTATTCGTCGTCGACGGCGCGAGAACGCCGTTCCTCTAATCCAAGAACCGCCCCGGCCCTTTCTCCGCGGGCGATCTCGCCGTGCAGGCCGGCCGCGCGCTGCTGTCGCGGCAGAAGTTCGCGCCGCAG
>JAABQT010000038.1 GCA_011391295.1 Betaproteobacteria bacterium | reverse complement strand
GGTCGCCACCGCCCTGCGCTCGCACAAGGGCCTGATGGTGATCACCAACAACATGAATGTGGTCAACATCCTGCAGGGCTACACGGAGATCGAGGTGATCGTGGCTGGCGGCGTGCTGCGCCATTCGGATGGCGGCATCGTCGGCGAGCCGGCGGTGGAATTCCTGCGCCAGTTCAAGGTGGACTACGCGATCATCGGCACTTCCGCGATAGACGAAGACGGCAGCCTGCTGGACTACGACTACCGCGAGGTGGAGGTGTCGCGCAAGATCGTGGAGAGCAGCCGCCGCGCCATCCTGGTCGCCGACGGCCTGAAATACGGGCGCTCCGCGCCGGTGCGCATCGGCCACATTTCTGACATCGACCATTTCGTCACCGATGCGGCGCCGCCCGAACAGCTGCAGCGCATTTGCGCGGAGCACAACGTGGCGGTCGACATCGCCATCGAATACGCTGACGAGGCGAACGCCGGCGCCAGATGAGTGCCGCGCAGCAACCAGCGCGCCGCGACCTGGCGCGCATGCTCGCGCAGGTCCTCGCCTGGGACCTGGTGGTGATCGGCGGCGGCGCCACCGGCCTGGGCGTAGCACTGGACGCGGCCGCGCGCGGCCTGTCGGTCGCGCTGGTCGAGGCCGAAGACTTCGCCAAGGGCACCTCGTCGCGCGCCACCAAGCTGGTGCACGGCGGCGTACGCTATCTCGCGCAAGGCAATCTCAAGCTGGTGCGCGAAGCGCTGCGCGAGCGCGCCATCCTCCTGCGCAATGCACCGCACCTCGTCCAGCCGCTGCCCTTCCTGCTGCCCGTCTACGGCGCGCGGGGCCGCTGGTTCGATCAATGGTTCTACGGCAGCGGACTGATGCTGTACGACCTCCTGGCCGGCCGGCAGCGCCAGGGCCGAACCGAGTTTCTCGGCGCGGACGCCGCGGTGCACCTGGCGCCAGGCCTGCAAGTGCGCGGCCTGGCGGGCGCGGTGCGCTACTGGGACGGCCAGTTCGACGATGCACGCCTGGCGCTCGCGCTGGCACGCACCGCGATCGCGCGCGGCGCGAGCGTGCTCAACCACTGTGCCGCCGTGGGCCTGATGCATGAGGGCGGCCGCATCGCGGGCGTGGAAGTCGAGGACCGCGAAAGCGGGCGGCGCCTGGTACTGCGCACGCGCTGCGTGGTCAACGCCGCCGGCGTCTGGGTGGACGCGGTCCGCCGGATGGACCGCGCGCCGCGCGGCAACCTGGTGGCGCCGAGCCAGGGCGTGCACGTGGTCGTGGACCGCGACTTTCTCCCGGGCGGCCACGCGATCCTGGTGCCCAAGACCGAAGACGGCCGCGTGCTGTTCGCCGTGCCCTGGCTCGGCAAGACCATCCTGGGCACCACCGATACGCCGCGCAACGACCTGGCGATCGAGCCCGAGCCGTTCCGCGAAGAAATCGACTTCATCCTGGCAGAAGCCTCGCGCTACCTGGTGAAAGCACCGACGCGCGCGGACATCCGCTCGGTGTGGGTCGGGCTGCGGCCGCTGGTCAAGCCGCCCAACGAGGATCCCGGCGATACCAAGGCGCTGTCGCGCGAGCATGCAGTGCTGGTGGAGCGCTCCGGACTGGTTACGGTCACCGGCGGCAAATGGACCACCTACCGCTCCATGGCCGAAGACGTGCTCGCGCACTGCATGGCCAACGGCCTCCTGCCGGGGCGCCCGCCCGGCGCGACCGCCGCCCTGCCGCTGGTCGGTGCGCCCGCCGCCGGCGAGCGCCCGTTGAGCGACGCGCCGGGCCTGCACCTCTACGGCACCGAGGCGCCAATGGTGCAGTCCCTGCCCGGCGCACAGCACGAACTGGTGCCAGGACTGTCGGAGGCCATGGTGCGCTTCGCCGTGCGCTACGAATACGCGCGCACTGTGGAGGATGTGCTGGCGCGGCGCTCGCGCCTGCTGTTTCTGGACGCGCGCCTGGCGGCTTCAATTGCGCAGCGCGTTGCCGGCGTGCTCGCGCAGGAGCTTGGCGATGGATTCGATGGCGCGAAGTCCCTGCGCGAATTCGGGCAACTCGCCGAGCGCTACACCCGGCTGCCGCCGCAGGCGGCTCAGTAGAATAAGCCGATGCGCTACGTCCTCGCGCTCGACCAGGGCACCACCAGCTCGCGCGCCATCGTGTTCAACGAGGAAGGCGCGCTGGTGCAGATGGCGCAGCAGGAATTCCGCCAGCTCTATCCCCAGCCCGGCTGGGTGGAGCACGACCCGCTGGAGATCCTCGCCACCCAGCGCGAGGTGGCGCGCGAGGCGGTGGCGCGCTCGGGCGTGCCGCTCAAGGACATGATGGGCATCGGCATCGCCAACCAGCGCGAGACCACGCTGCTCTGGGACCGCCAGAGCGGCGAGCCTTTGGCGAACGCCATCGTCTGGCAGGACCGGCGCACCGCGGCGCATTGCCGGGAACTGCGCGAAGGCGGCGCCGAAAGCCTGGTGCGCGAGCGCACCGGCCTCGTGATCGACCCCTACTTCAGCGCCACCAAGATCGCGTGGCTGCTCGACAACATTCCCGGGGCGCGCACGCGCGCCGAGCGCGGCGAGCTCGCCTTCGGCACCGTGGACACCTGGCTCGTGTGGCAGCTCACCGGCAACCGCACGCACGTCACCGACGTCTCGAACGCCGCGCGCACCATGCTCCTCAATGTCCACACGCAGGACTGGGACGAGGAGCTGCTGCGCTTGCTGCGCGTGCCGCGCCCGATATTGCCCGACGTGCATCCTTCGGCGCACGCCTTCGGCATCGTGCCCAAGAGTCTTTTCGGCGAACCCCTCATCATCGGCGGCATCGCCGGCGACCAGCAGGCGGCGATGTTCGGCCAGGCCTGCCATGCGCCCGGCATGGCGAAGAACACCTACGGCACCGGCTGCTTCATGCTGATGCACACCGGCGGCGAGATGGTGCAGTCCGCGCACGGGCTGGTGTCCACGCCCTGCGCGCACCTGAGGGCGAAGGAGTTTGCTTTGGAAGGCAGCGTGTTCGTGGGCGGCGCGGTGGTGCAGTGGCTGCGCGACGAACTCGGGTTCTTCAAGTCCTCCTTCGAGATCGAGGCCCTGGCGAACAGCGTTCTGGATTCGGGCGGCGTTGTCATCGTGCCGGCCTTCACCGGGTTGGGGGCGCCGCACTGGGATCCCGAGGCGCGCGGCTCGATCTTCGGCTTGACGCGGGGGACGTCGCGCGCGCACATCGCGCGCGCGGCTTTGGAGTCGATTGCTTTTCAGAGCGCGGACGTGCTGGAGGCCATGCAGAAGGATTCAGGTCGGACTCTTACGGAGTTGCGCGTGGACGGCGGGGCGACGGCGAATGATCTGCTGATGCAGTTCCAGGCGGATCTGCTGGGGGTGCCGGTGGTGCGGCCTAAGGTATTGGAAACGACTGCGTTGGGGGCGGCTTATTTGGCCGGGCTGACCGTCAACCTGTGGAAATCGCGCGAGGAGATCGCCGCGCAGTGGCAGGCGGAGAAGCGCTTCGAGCCGCAGATGGAGGCGGGGCGAAGGCAGGAGCTGATGGCGCGGTGGCGGGAGGCGGTGGGGCGGTCGCTCAACTGGGCGCAGGGGACTTAGCGACACCTTTCATGCTGGCGGGCATGGCTTCACCTTGGGAGCCTTGTTGAGGAACGCGGTGATCTCCCCGGCTATCCCCTTGTTTTCCTCGATCTTGCCGTACCTGGCGACGAAGTCCGCGAGTAGAGCGCGGCCGTCGAGCCGTTCCTGCTCGAGGCGCCGGCACTCGCGCGCGGCTGCCTCACGCGCTTCCTGCTCGGCTCGCTGGCGGGCACGGGCTTCTGCCTCCGCCCTCTCCTGGCGCTCGCGCGCTTCCTGGGCCTTGCGCGCGGCCTCGGCGGCGATCCGCGCCTCCTCGGCAGCCCGCATCTTCCGGGCGGCCTCTTCCCGGGCAAGCTGCTCGGCGCGCTCACGCTCGAGGCGCTCGCGCTCGGCGCGCTCCGCGGCTTCCCGCCGGGCGCTCGCCTGCCGCTCCTCCTCCGCGATGATGGCGCGGCGCTCGGCCTCGGAGAGCCGACGGCACATCAGGTTGCCGCCGTCGGCATCGAGGGGCCTGCTGCAGTCCTGCTCGCTCACCTTGCGCCCCGGATCCAGCGCTGGCACGGAGGCTTGATCCCGCGGTCCGCTGCTGCAGCCGGCCGCGAGCACGAGGAGGAGGACGGTTACGGACTTGTACATGGCTCTCCCTTCAACCAGGATCAAAAGTGGAAGTAGCAGCATGGCCACCGAAGGATAGCACCGCGGTTGTGGGGCTGGAGGTGCATAAGGAGAGCGTGGATATCGCGATTGCGGATCGGCCGCGATCAGGTGGCGGCTTCGGGGTAGAGCATCGGAAAGTAGAACGACAGCGCTTCCAGCGGCAAACCGAATCGAACGGGACCCCTGGCGGAGTCCGATTCGAGCAGACCGCGAGCGAGCAACGCCGCGATCGCCCGGTCGGCCGTCCGGGAGGGAAGGCCGGTCGCCTGTTTGAATTCCCCGCGCGGCATCGATCCGGCCAGAAACAGGTAGTGCATCGCCGGCGCGACTTCCGCCCGGATCGTCTTGTCCTGCTGCGACAGATACACGAGATACCCCTGCACCCTGCCGCGCAACGTCGAGAGATCGAGCATCTTGCCCATGAAAGTCACCTGGTCCAGGCAAGTCGCGAGGAAATACGTGGCGAAGGAGACCAGGCCTTTTTCGGACAGATTTCCCCGCCCATCGAGATCCCCTTGCCTCGGTTCGTCGGCGTCCGAAAGCCGGTCGTAGTAGGCCTTCACGTCCCTGGCAAGCCCGCGCGACACCGACCAGAGCGCCGAGCCCGCACCGTGCTGGATCAGCGCCGCCTGCGATTGCAAACGCACCACGCGGCCGTTGCCGTCGCGGAACGGGTGGACCCAGGCCAGGCGGTGGTGCGCGCAAGCGATCGCGATCAGCTTGGACGACAGGCCTCGTGTAGTGGCATACACGCTTTCGGCGCGCGCCAGGAACTGCGGTACTGACTGCCAGGCAGGCGGATCGTGGCCCCCGACCGTCACATCTTTTGGGCGCAACTCCCCCGGGACCACCTCGTCGCCTTCCTCCGTCTTGCGGTCTTCCGGGTTCAGCCGTCCGTAGAACCCTTCGTGCAGGCTGGCAAGGAATTCCGCGCCGAACACCCGAACAGCCGGATCCGCTGCAAGCCGACTCTCCATCGCCTCCTGCGTTCGGATATGCGCGAGCGCGAGCCGTTGCAGGCGCGCCTTCCCGGGCTCCTTGCTGAAGCTCTTGCGCAGGGCTCGCTCGATGTCCCTGGGGTGCGTCTGCTGGCCCTCGATCCGGTTCGAGTAATAGGAGTTCACGCTCCGCAGCAGCTTCGCGATCCTCGCCTCGGTGTCCGGATGCAGGAGACGCTTCAGCTCAAACGCCTTGCGGCATACCTCCTCCGCCAGCGCGTCCAGATCGGGCTGCGGCAGCGTCGGCAGGAGCGGGTCAAATTGATGGGGTTGCGTATACAGCATTTTGGCGAATCTCTTGGCGAATGAGACGACATTCTATCGCCATGTTTAATAACGTCAAATATGCGTCTAACTCACAAATAGCCTGGGTACTTGGCGATTTATGTGGCGACTCTTTTTCGCCCCTTTGTCACATCGCCTACGATCGTGCCGGCGTTCACCGACCAGTGGGCTACCTATCTGGCGGGTTTGACGGTAAAACTGTGAAAGTCCCGCGAGGAGATCGCGGCGCCGTCATCCAACGCTGGGACACGTCAGCCCGGATGAGTTCGAACGAACACGGACTGCACATTAGGCGAGTGTCCGGGAAAGCGGAGCCATGCCAGTCGGATCTGACATGCCGTTTAACGCCCAGGTTCAGCCGCGGGCCGAGCGCGCAGCGCGAGGACCGTCGGCTGGAACCTGTTGTTGTGCGTCAACCCCAAGGTTCCGACGAGGACACATTGTAGATTGTGGCCTCGGGATCTCCTGCCAGAACATTGGGGAGCAGTGCAATGACCTTCTGCACCTCCGCCAGGGCTTCCTGACGTTCAAGAGCGGCACGATCTTCAAACACTTCCGTGGCGATGAAGGAGTTTGGATCGGTGACGTCTCGGGCAATATCGAAGTGCAGGGCACCCTGAACCTTGCGACTCGGCGCAACGACGGACTGAAATGCGGCGCGGAGCTCTTCTGCCTTTTCAGGCTTGGCTTTCACTTTGAATCGAACCACGATCATTGTGTTTTCCTCCTTACGACGCTCCCTGACGGGAGCACGAGACTGCCTTTGTTGACGCACAACTACCAATAGTCGGCACGAGCACTGGACTAAACCTTTGCGTGTTGTCCGACGAATTCAAAGAAAGTCCTTTCGACATCCGTCCTTAGCTGTAAACAAAGATTCCGAGAAAAGCCGCAGTTGTCAGCTATGGCAATCCGAGCAATCAATCGGTCTCAAATCTACACTGCATATGACCCTTTTGGGTCGCGAGCCCGAACTACTCGCCGATACCCGACTTGATCCGCGCCCCCGAGACCCGCTGTCCGCCCCACACCCGCCGCGCGAACTCCGGATAATTCTCGCCAATCACCCCCGCCACCGGCCCCCGCAACAACCTCAGCTCCGACTCCGTCGGCATTACCGTTTCAGGCACCTGCGCAGGCGCGTCGTAGTCGAACCCGGTAACCCCGCGCAAGTCCTCTGCGCCCGATCCCGGGTGCACGCTTTCCAGCAAAAACCGGCGTTTCTCCGCCTGCCACTTGAACAAGGCCTTCCCCGTCAGCAGCGCGGCCGGCCCGCCGCGCCGCTCCACCCCCGGCGGGCTCCACCCCGGCGCCGACACGTAGTCCACGTTCTTCACCAGCACGCGCGGCGAATGCTCTTCACGAAAAAGTATCGTCTTCCCCGCCGAGAAGTACATGAATGCCGAACCGAACGAACCGGGAAATCTCTTCCCCTCGGCCTCGACCAGATTGATGTTCGCCTCCCCGTCGATCTGCGCCCCGCCGAGGAAGAAGACGTCGATGCGTCCCTGCCCGGCTAGATCGAACAGCTCCCGGGAACCCTGGGTGAACGGATTGCCGGTGCGCTTCTGCAGCAAGGAGATCCTGAGCGATGGATTGCCCTGTTTCAGCAGAAATGCGCCAGTCGCCGGGATGGGTGACGCGGCGCCAATCGCGACGTGCCTCACGTCCCCGATCAGCCGCGCGATGACGCAGGCGAGCAGCTCCTCTTTCGCGTAGTTCACGCTGCGACAGGCTTGAGGACGAATTCGTCCAGGTACTGGCGGAACCCCTCCGCCGTCTTCGCCATCTTCGCGTATTTCATCAGGTGCGCGTCGTCGATGCCGTAGACGCCGGGCACGCCGAGCGGCCAGGCGCCGCGCGGCGAAGGCGCCACCGCGGTGACATACACCGACGAGATGCACCCCGGCGCCAGAATCTCGTCCGCCAGCATGTCTCCCGGCTTGAGTTCTTCATAGGTCACGTAGCAGGCCTTCGACGCATGCGCGATGGTGGCTAGCTCCTGGCGCCTTCCCACCCAGACGTTGCCCGCCTCGTCGGCCCAGCGCGCGTGGAACAGCGCCACGTCCGGCACGATCGCTTTCGCCAGGAGGATCGGATCTCCTTTGGCGTAGGGATTGTCGATCGTCTTCCAGTCGGGATGGTGTTTCACGAGGTCCGAGCCCAGCACGCCGCGCAACGGCATGAACGGCACGCCCTTTTCGGTGGCCTGCAATCCCGTATGGATCATCGGGCAGGTGGCGTCGACGATCTTCAATGTGCCAGCCTCGGCGGCCGCGGTGAAGCGCGGCGCGAGGCCCGCTTCCCCCAGCGTCACCGCGCTGGTTTCGACCTCGCGCACGCAGCCTGCGCCGATCAGGATGTCGGCGCAAAGTCCGAGCACCGGCACCCCGAGGAGCTTCAAGTCCTTCGCCCCGCGGCGCACCAACGCACGCACCACTTCCATCGCCACCGGTGAATAATCCGGCGGCAGCCCGACGCACGCGCCATCCGCAATCTCGCGCGCCAGTGCGTCGGCGCCGGCGAGAAAGCGCGTTTCGTTCGCGGGCAATGCGCTCACGCCGTGCCGCCGACGGTCAGGGCGTCGATACGCAGCGTCGGCTGGCCGACGCCGACCGGCACGCTCTGGCCCTCCTTGCCGCAGGTGCCGATACCCGGGTCGAGCCGCAGGTCGTTGCCGACCATGCTGACGCGCGTCAGCGCATCCGGGCCGTTGCCGATCAGTGTCGCGCCCTTCACCGGGAACGTGACGCGGCCGTCCTCGATCAGGTAGGACTCGGACGCCGAGAACACGAACTTGCCGCTGGTGATGTCCACCTGCCCGCCGCCGAAATTCACCGCGTACAGGCCTTTCTTCACGCTGCGGATGATCTCCTGCGGATCGTGCGGCCCGGCGAGCATCAAGGTATTGGTCATGCGCGGCAGCGTGAGGTGCGCATAGGACTCGCGCCGGCCGTTACCGGTCAGCGGCATCTTCATCAGCCGCGCGTTCAGGCTGTCCTGCAGGTAGCCGCGCAGCACGCCATCCTCGATCAGCACCGTGCGCCGGGTCGGATTGCCCTCGTCGTCGATGGTCAGCGAGCCGCGGCGATGCTCCATGGTGCCGTCATCGATCACGCTGACCCCGGGCGCGGCCACGCGCTCGCCCAGACGCCCGCCGAACGCCGAGCTGCCCTTGCGGTTGAAATCGCCCTCCAGGCCGTGGCCGATGGCCTCGTGCAGGAGGATCCCCGGCCAGCCCGGGCCTAGCACCACGGTCATGGTGCCGGCCGGCGCGGGGCGAGCGTCAAGGTTCACCAGCGCCTGGTGCACGGCCTGGCGCGCATATTCCTGCAGTAGCTCATCGGTAAACATCGCGTAGTCGGTGCGCCCGCCGCCGCCCGCACTGCCCGACTCGCGCCGACCGCCGTGCTCCACGATCACCTGCACCGATAGCCGCACCAAAGGACGCACATCGGCGGCGAGTACGCCGTCCGCGCGCGCCACCAGCACCACTTCATATTCTCCGCCGAGCTGCGCCATCACCTGGATCACGCGCGGATCCGCAGCGCGGCACAGGCGCTCCAGCTTCTCCAGCATGGCGACTTTCGCGTCCGAGCCCAGCGAGGCGAGCGGGTCGAGCGGCTCATAGCGGCGCAGCGCGGCGGCCCGGCGCGCCACCCTGGCTTTCCTGCCCGCGCCCTGCCGCGCGATGGCGCGCGTCGCCTGCGCGGCATCCTGCAGCGCGCCGAGGCTGATTTCGTCGGAGTAGGCAAAAGCGGTGCGCTCGCCTGCGATGGCGCGCACACCCACGCCCTGCTCGATGTTGAAGCTGCCGGACTTGACGATGCCTTCTTCCAGGCTCCACCCCTCGGAACGCGTGTACTGGAAGTAGAGGTCGGCGTAATCCAGGCGCCGCTGCGCGAGCGCGCCGAACACGGCGTCGAGGCGCCGCGCCTCCAGGTCGTAGGGCGCGAGCAGGCAGGCATCGGCTGTGGCGAGGAGGTGATCGGTGTCCATGCGTTGTTCCTTGTCAGTCGCCCGTGCCAGGCTTGGAGGATTCAATCGTGCTCGCAATCGCAACCTTAGCAACCTTCGGGTCTCCCCAGCCGCCCGTAATGGCATATTCAAACGCGAACATCTGCCCGAGCGGGTTCTTCAGCAGGCGATCCGCCAGCAGCGTCGGCAGGCAGACCGCGGGATTGGCGAGGCACAGCAGGGTCGCGGCGCCTGCACCCAGGCTGGGCACCACCTGCACGCGAAGGTCCTGCGTTTCACGTGCCAGGTCGGCCGTGCCCTTCATCTCCACATCCGCGGCGCCACCCTGCATCTTGAAGTCCCGGGTCTCCAGCACGCCTTTCGAAATCTGCGCCGTTGCGTCGATGCGGTCCCACTGGAAACCCTTGGAGAACACGTCGCGAAAATCGAGCGTGATGCGCCGCGGCAGCATCTGCAGGCTCATCAGCGAAATCAGCTTGCCGATGCCCGGATCGATCTCCTGGAACTGACCGTCCTCGGCGTGCAACCGGACCTG
>JAABQT010000380.1 GCA_011391295.1 Betaproteobacteria bacterium | reverse complement strand
CCGATCTTCATTTGCGACCAAGTCGCAAATGAGAAAAATGAGGTCTGTCCCCTTTTACTGCTTCACCGCCAGCGCCGCCGGCTTGCCGGCCTTCGCCTCGCGGATCGCCTGCCACACGCGCTGCGGGTTCGCCGGCATGTCGAAGTGCGTGACGCCCGCCGGGCGCAGCGCATCGAGAACCGCGTTCATCAGGCAGGGCATCGAGCCGGTGACCCCGGCCTCCCCCACGCCCTTGGCGCCGAGCGGATTGGTCGCCGTGGGTACCGGATGCCCGGTCACGCGCAGGCCGCCCACCAGCCCGGGGCGCGGCATGGCGTAATCCATGAAACTGCCGGTGAGCAGTTGCCCGCTCGCGTCGTACACCGCCTGCTCGTGGAAGATGTGCCCGGCGCCCTGCGTGATGCCGCCTTGCATCTGTCCTTCGACGATCTGGGGGTTGATCAGGTTTCCCGCGTCGTCGCAGGCGAGGTAGGCCACGATCTCGGTTTCGCCTGTCTCCGGCTCGATCTCCACCTCGGCGATGTGGCAGCCGTTGGGGTAGGTGGAGGGCACCTTCGGGCGCTCCTTGTAGTCGAGGTCGAGCTTGCCCGGGTGCTTGTGCGCGAGCGCCGCCAGAGCGATTTTCCGGTCGGTGCCCTTGATGCGGTATTCGCCCGCGCGGAATTCGAGATCGGCCCTGGCGGCCTCCAGCTCCTCGGCGGCGAGGTCCATCCCGTTCTGCACGATCTCGCGCGCCGCGAGCAGCATCGCACTGCCGATGCCGTGCAGCGTGCGCGAACCGCCGGTGGGATTGGCGACGAAATTGGTGTCCGGCTCCGAGGTGCGAAGGCGAAACCTGGTGATCGGGATGCCGAACACGCCCGCCACGATCTGCGCGAACGCAGTCTCGTGGCCCTGGCCGTGGTTGTGGGTGGCGGTGCGCAACGTGACGCTGCCGTCCTGTTCCCAGTTGATCAGCACCTGGTCATAGGGCGCGAAACCGCCCGGGGCCGTGGCCTCGATGTAGGTGGAAATGCCGCGGCCGCGAAGCTTGCCCCGTTTGGCGCTCGCCGCGCGGCGCTTCTCGAACCCGTCCCAGTCGGCGTCCTTCTTCGCCTGCTCGAGCATCCCCGGGAAGTCGCCGCAGTCGTACTCGAAGCCGCCCACGAACTTGTAGGGCATCTTCGACTTCGGAATCATGTTGCGCCGGCGGAATTCGGCCGGGTCGACGAGGCGCTCCAGCGCATAGGAAGCCACCGGCCGCCCCGCGCCGCGGTACGCAGCGGTCGGAACAGTGTTGGTGAGCACCAGCCGGCCGCGCACGAAGATCGCCTGCACGTCGTAGACGCCGCAGATCACGTTCACCATGCCGATGGTATTGACCACCGCGCCGGTGAACGCGATGTACGCGCCCAGGTTCGCCAGGTAGTCGAAGCGCATGCCGAGGATGCGCCCGTCCGCGTCCAGCGCCATTTCCGCCTCGTGCACGATGTCGCGCGCCTGCTCGTCGCCGAGGAATACCTCGGAGCGCGTGCCGACCCACTTCACCGGGCGGCCGAGCTTCTTCGCGGCGTAGAGCAGCGCCCCGTACTCGGGATAGGCGTTGAAGCGCACGCCGAAACCGCCGCCCACCTCCTCGGCGACCACGCGCACCTTCTCCGGCGGCACGCCGAGCACCGCGGCCGTCTGCGCACGCATCGGTCCCACGCCCTGCGTGGTGGCGTGCAGGAAATACGTGCCCGATTTCTCGTCGTACGATCCCGTCGCCGCGCGCGGCTCCATGGGATTGCCGACCACGCGCGTGTGGTAGCCGCGCAGCTTCACCACGCGCGCGGCCTTGGCGAAGGCGGCGTTGGCCGCCGCTTCATCGCCACCGGTGAATTCGAGCGCGAGGTTTCCGGGGGCGACCTCATGCAGCTGCGGCGCGCCCGCGGCGAGCGCCGCCTCCGCAGTGACCGCCGCCGGCAGTTCGTCGTACTCGATCGCCACCGCTTCGGCGGCGTCCTGCGCCTGCGCCGCGGTCTCGGCGACCACCAGCGCCACCGGCTCGCCCACGTGGCGCACGCGGCCATGCGCGAGCGAGGGGCGCAGCGCCTGCCGTTGTTCCGACCCGTCGCGCCACTTGAAGGGCGCGGCCGCCGGGATCGGCTTCAGGCCCGCCTGCGCCAGCTCCTCGCCGGTGAGCACGGCGATGACGCCGGGCATCTTCCTCGCTGCGTCCGCGTCGATGGCGACGATCTTCGCGTGCGCGTGGTCCGAGCGCAGGAAGCGGCCATAGGCCTGCCTGGGCAGATTCCAGTCGGACACGTAGCGCCCGGCCCCTTTGAGCATGCGCTCATCCTCCAGGCGTCCCTGGTGCCCAAA
>JAABQT010000379.1 GCA_011391295.1 Betaproteobacteria bacterium | reverse complement strand
AGCGCGGTATTGCCCTTGAGCATGATGCCGCGCACCAGCAGCAGGAAATGCGTCAGCGGCAGGACCGACCCCAGCCACTGAGCCCACTCCGGCATGCCGCGGAACGGGAACATGAACCCCGAGAGCAGGATCGAGGGCAGGAAGAAGAAAAACGTCATCTGCATCGCCTGCAGCTGGTTGCGCGCGATGGAGGAGAAGGTGATGCCGAGCGACAGGTTGGCGGCGATGAACAGCGACACCACGAGGTAGAGCAGCAGCGGATTGCCCTGCATCGGTACCTCGAACAGCAGCAGCGCTGCGGCGAGGATCAGCGTGACCTGGATCAGGCCGATGAGGATGTAGGGCATGATCTTGCCCGTCATCACCTCGATCGGCAGCGCCGGCGTGGATAGCAGGTTCTCGAACGTGCCGCGCTCGCGCTCGCGCGTCATGGCGAGGCCGGTCATCAGCACCATGGTCATGGTGAGAATGGTGCCGATCAGACCCGGAACGATGTTGTAGGCGGTGACGCCCTCCGGGTTGTAGCGGCGATGGATGCGCACGTCGAAGGGCGGCGCGCGCGGCGCGAGCTCCGCGAGCGGTCCCTGCAGGTCGCGCGCCAGCGCCGTGTTGGCGAGCTGGCCGAGCGCGGCGACGGCGTTGCCGACGGCGGCGGGGTCCGACGCGTCGGCCTCTAGGAGCAGCGCCGGGCGCTCGCCGCGCACCAGTTTCCTGCCGAAATTCTCCGGGATGGTGACCGCGAACTGCACGCGGCCGTGCGCCAGCAGCTCGTCGATCTCGGCTTCGTTGGCGGCGAAGCGCTCGATGCGGTAGTAGCCGCTGGTCTGCATCGCGGCGAGCAGGCTGCGTGAGTAGGGGCCGGCGTCCGCGGCGAGCACCGCGGTGGGCAGGCGCTTCGGGTCGGCGTTGATGGCGTAGCCGAACAGGATCAGCTGCAGCACCGGAATGCCGATGATCATGCCGAAGGTGAGGCGGTCGCGCTTGAGCTGGATGAACTCCTTGGCGATGATGCCGACCCAGCGCGACCAGGAGAACGCCTGCAGGGTCATTGCGGCGCCCCGTTGGACTTCGGCATCAGGTGGATGAACACGTCCTCGAGCGTAGGCTCGGCGCGCCGCCAGGTGAGCTGCGGATCGGCGCGGAACGGTGCGAGCGCCTGCTCGAGCGCAGCTTCGTCTTCGCCCGTGACGTGCAGCGTGCTGCCGAAGGCCGTGACGTGGGCGATGGCGGGCAGGCCGTGCAGCTTCGAGGCGAGGTGCGTCAGCGGCGCCGGGGGCCCCTGCACCGCCCAGGTGGAAAGGCTGACGCGGTGCAGGACTTCGTCGGGCGTGCCGGTGGCGAGCAGGCTGCCGTAGGCGATATAGGCGAGGCGGTGGCAGCGCTCGGCCTCGTCCATGTAGTGCGTGGAGACCAGGACGGAAATGCCGCCGGCGGCGAGGGCGTGGATCTCCTCCCAGAAGTCGCGCCGCGCCTGCGGGTCGACGCCCGCGGTGGGCTCGTCGAGCAGCAGCAGCCGCGGCCGGTGCAGCATGCAGGCGGCGAGCGCGAGGCGCTGCTTCCAGCCGCCGGAGAGCGTGCCCGCGAGCTGGTGGCGCCGCGCGGTGAGCCCGAGCTGCTCGAGCGCGGCGGGCACCGCGGTCTTGCGGTCTGTCATGCCGTACATGCGCGCGACGAAGTCCAGGTTCTCGCGGATGGTGAGGTCCTCCCACAAGGAGAAGCGCTGCGTCATGTAGCCCACCTCGCGCTTGATGGCCGCGGTCTCGCGCACCACGTCGTAACCCAGGCAGGTGCCCGAGCCCGAGTCGGGCCTGAGCAGCCCGCACAGCATGCGGATGGAGGTGGTCTTGCCGCTGCCGTTCGGGCCGAGGAAGCCGTAGATCTCGCCGCGCGTCACCTGCAGCGAGAAATCCTTCACCACGTGCTTGGTGCCGAACGACTTGTTCAGGCCGTGGACATCGATGGCGTACTCATTCACTTCAGCCTCACGTCCACCGGCTGCCCCGGGCGCAGGCGCACGCCGTCGGCGGGCTGCAATCGCGCCTCAATGAGGAACAGGAGCTTGGTGCGCGACTCCCGGCTGTAGAGCACCGGCGGCGTGTACTCGGCCTGGTTGGAGACGAAGCTCACGCTGGCGGCGAACGGGGAGGGGCAGCCGTCGCAGCGAATCTCGACCGCGCGGCCAGGCGCCAGTGCGCTCAGCGCGGCCTGCGGCACATAGAAGCGCGCCTTGACGTTGCCCGGCGGGAGCAGCGACACGACGGGCTTACCCGCCGGTACCCATTCGCCCTCGACGAAGAAGGTGTCCTGCACCAGCCCCGCGGCGGGCGCGGCGATGCTCTTTTGCTCCAGCCTC
>JAABQT010000378.1 GCA_011391295.1 Betaproteobacteria bacterium | reverse complement strand
TCCCCCCGCGCGCCCTGCACGTGCGAAACCAATGTACCGCCAATCCGGGGCTGCGGATAGAAAAAGCTGCTATCGAAAAAACAGCAGGCTAATGGAGGTCCAGCGCACGCTGTTTGAGCGCCGCCAGCGGCACGTATTCCAGGACGCTTTCGTGCGTCGCCTCGAGCACCACCTGCGGCGCGGACCCCGCGCGCCAGGCCTCCACCCAGCGCAGCACGTGCAGGCACCAGCGATCGCCCACCTGCAGGCCGCGAAAGCGCATCTCCGGGCGCGGGGTGACCAGGTCGTTGCCCTGGGCGACGCTGTAGTCGAGGAACCCCTGGGTCGCCTTGATGCACACCAGGTGCGCCACGCCGTCGGCGCCATGCGTGGCGCAGCTGCCGTCGCGAAAGTACCCGGTGAGCGGCGAATAGCTGCAGGCCATGAGTTCGCCGCCGAGAACGTTCTTCTCCTGGCTCATGCGGCGTGTGCTTCGATGTAGCGTTTCACTGCCTGCTCGTCCGCCGCGATCGATGCGCAGCGCTGCGGACGTTGCTCCAAGCCTTCAAACACTTGCGCACGCTCCGGCTCGCGCCCGAGTGCCTCGCGGATCGTCGCCGCGAACTTCGCCGGCAGGGCCGTTTCCAGGCAGATCAGGGGCACGCCCGCCTCGCGCTGCTCGAGTCCGACCTTGATGCCGTCGGCAGTATGCGGGTCGACCGTGACGCCGTAGCGGGCGTGCACCGACCGGATGGTGGCGATCCGGTCTGCGTGCGTGCTGCGGCCGGAGGCGAATCCGCTGCGCGGAATCAGGGAAAGATCGATTTCGCCGTCGGTCTCGAGCTGGCGCCAAAGGCCGCCCAGCGCCCCGCCTTCGCGCTCCACCAGATCGAACGCATAGCGTTCGAAGTTCGAGGCCTTGGAGATGTCCATCGACGGACTGGAGGTGGCCACCGCAGCCTGGCGCACGCGGTATTTCCCGGTCCTGAAGAATTCGTCCAGCACGTCGTTCTCGTTGGTGGCGAGGATCAGCCGGCGCACCGGCAGCCCCATGCGGCGCGCGACGTAACCGGCGTAGATGTTGCCGAAGTTGCCCGAGGGCACCGCGAATGATACGGATTCCTGGTTGCCGCGCGTGGCGCGAAAGTAGCCCCAGAAGTAGTACACCACCTGCGCCGCGATGCGCGCCCAGTTGATCGAGTTCACCGCGCCGATGCGCTGGCGCGCCTTGAACGCAGCGTCGGCATTGACGCGCTTCACCAGATCCTGGCAGTCGTCGAACGTGCCCTTCACCGCCAGGTTATGGATGTTCGCGTCCTGCAGCGAGTACATCTGCGCCGCCTGGAAGGCGCTCATGCGGCCGTGCGGCGAGAGCATGAACACGGCAAGGCGCTCGCGCCCGCGCATCGCGTGCTCGGCGGCCGAGCCCGTGTCGCCCGAGGTGGCGCCGAGGATATTGAGCGTCTGCGCGCGCGCGCCGAGCACCTGCTCGAAGAGCTCGCCGAGCAGCTGCAGCGCGATGTCCTTGAAGGCGAGCGTCGGGCCCTGCGACAGGCCGAGCAGGTGCAGCCCGGGCTCGAGCGTCTTGAGCGGCACGATGTCGTCGCTGCCGAACACCGCCTTGGTATAGGTCCTGCCGACCAGCGCCTTGAGATCCCGCACATCGTCCATGAATTGCTGCAGGATCGCGGCGGCCAGCCCGGGGTAGCCAAGACCCCGCCAGGCGGCGAGATCGGCCATCGGGTACGACTCGGGTACGTACAACCCGCCGTCGGGCGCCAGGCCCTCGAGCAGGATGTCGGAAAAGCGCTGCGGCGCCGCGCCGCCGCGGGTACTGACGTAGCGCACTACAGCAGCGCTTCGATGCGGATGCGCGTCACCTTGCCCACCACTGTCGGCAACTTCTCGATGCGCGCCATGGCAGCGTTCACGTTCTTCTCGAGGGCGCGGTGCGTCAGCATGACGATGTCGACGCGCTTTTCGCCCGCCGGCGGCTCCTTCTGCACCATGGCTTCGATGGAGATGCGCGAGTCCGCGAGGATGCGCGTGATGCGCGCCAGCACGCCGGGTTTGTCCAGCACGCGCATGCGCAGGTAGCAGGAGGTCTGCACCTCGCCGATCGGCAGGATCGGCGTCGCCGAGAGCTGGTCGGGCTGGAACGCGAGATGCGGCACGCGGTGCCCGGGGTCCGCGGTGATCAGGCGCGTCACGTCCACCAGGTCTGCGACCACCGCGCTCGCCGTGGGCTGGCTGCCCGCACCTGCGCCGTAGTACATGGTGGCGCCCACCGCGTCGCCCTTCACCAGGATGGCGTTCATCACCCCTTCGACGTTGGCGATCAGGCGTCGCGCCGGCACCAGCGTCGGATGCACCCTGAGCTCGATGCCTCGCTGCGCGCGGC
>JAABQT010000377.1 GCA_011391295.1 Betaproteobacteria bacterium | reverse complement strand
CCGGCGGGCTGGGATCGATGCCGGGAGCGCTGCTCGGCGGGCTGCTGATCGGCCTCACCGAGGCGCTGGGCGGGGTGCTGTTCACGCCTTCGGCGAAAAGCATGTTCGCCTTCGGGCTGCTGGTGCTGGTGCTGCTGTTCCGCCCGCAGGGCATCCTGGGCAGGAAGACCGCGTGATCGGGCGCCTGCTGCAGGGCGTGCCGCGGCGCGGGCTGGCGATGCTCGCCGCGCTGCTCGCGTTCCTCGTCGTGTTCCCGGCCTTCGCCAGCGGCTACCTGCTCTCCGTGGGCTTCCTCATCCTCTACTTCGCCTATGTCGGCCAGGCCTGGAACATCATGATGGGCTTCGCCGGCCAGCTCTCGCTCGGACATTCGCTCTACGTCGGACTGGGCGCCTACGCCGCGGCGGCGCTGTACGTGCACTTCGGCCTCAGTCCCTGGATCGGCCTCGCCGCATCGATCGCCGTGTGCGCCCTGGCCGGCGCCGCGATCGGCTTCCTCGCCTTCCGCTTCGGCGTCGCCGGCGTGTATTTCGCCATCCTCACCATCGCCTTCGCCGAATTCGCGCGCATCGGCTTCGACCACTTCGCCTGGGTGCGCGGCTCCTCGGGCCTGTTCCTGCCGGTGGCGAACTACGCCGAGAACGACCTGTGGAACCTGCGCGGCAGCCCGCGGATGTTCTACTTCCTGATGCTCGGCATGACCGCGGGCGCGTTCGTGCTGTGCCATGCGCTGCTGCGCAGCCGCATGGGCTACTACTGGCGCGCCATCCGCGAGAGCCCCGAGGCCGCGCAGGCGCTCGGCATCAACCTGTTCCGCTACAAGATGATCGCCGTCGTCCTGTCGGCGGCGATGACTTCGCTCGCCGGCGTGGTGTTCGCCTTCTACTACAACAACCTGTTCCCCGAGCAGATCTTCCACATCTCGCGCTCGATCGAGCTGATCCTGGGGCCCATCATCGGCGGCATCGGCACGCTGGTCGGCCCGCTGGTCGGGGCGCTGCTGCTCACCGGGCTGGCGGAGTTCATGGGCGAGCTGCTGCTGGCGCTCGGCGTCGACGTTCCGGGCGTGAAGCAGGTGTTCTACGGCATCTGCCTCCTGCTGGTCGTCGTGTTCCTGCCGCACGGCGTATGGCCGCCGCTCGCCCGCGTGCTCGGCCTGGAGCGCAAGGGCTGACATGCTCGAGGTCGACGGCCTGTACAAGAGCTTCCGCGGACTGCACGCCGTGCAGGACGCGGCCTTCGAGGTGCCCGAGGGCGGCATCGTCGGCCTGATCGGGCCCAACGGCGCGGGCAAGACCACCTGCTTCAACATGATCGCGGGCATCTACCGCCCCGATGCCGGGCGGGTGCGATTCGCGGGCCGCGAGATTCACGGCCTGCGGCCCGACCAGGTGTGCGCCGCGGGGATCGGGCGGACGTTCCAGATCGTCAAGCCGTTTGCGGGGCTGACGGTGCTGGAAAACGTGGTCGTGGGGGCGCTGCTAAGGTCAAAAGATGTCTCGGCGGCGAAGAGCTACGCCGCCGAGATCATGGAAAAGCTGGGGCTCGGGCCAAAGCGCGACATGCTCGCGTCTTCGCTCACCTTGCCCGACCGCAAGCGGCTGGAGGTCGCGCGCGCGCTCGCCACTCGGCCGAAATTGCTCCTGCTCGACGAGGTGATGGCCGGCTTGCGGCCGACTGAATGCGACCAGATCGTCGCCGTGTTCCGGGAGCTGAACCGCGCCGAGGGCCTCGCCATCCTGCTCATCGAGCACGTGATGCGCGCGGTGATGGCGCTCGCGCAGCGCATCGTGGTGCTGCACCACGGCGAGGTGATCGCGCGCGGGACGCCCGACGAAGTGGTGCGCGACCCGGCGGTGCTCGAGAGCTACCTCGGCGAGGAGACGCAGGTCTGATGCTGAGCGTCGAGAACCTCGACCTGTATTACGGCGACGCCCAGGCGCTGGAAGGCGTGTCGCTCGAAGTGCCGCAGGGCGCGATCGTGGCCATCGTCGGCGCCAACGGCGCCGGCAAGTCCACCCTGATCCGCGCCATCGCCGGCATCGAGCGCGCGCGCGCCGGGCGCATCACGTTCAAAGGCGCGGACATCACCGCGCTGGAGTCGCACCGCATCTGCGACCTGGGCATCGGCCAGGTGGCCGAGGGCCGGCAGGTGTTCCCGACCTTGACGGTCGAGGAGAACCTGGAGATGGGCGCGCTGCTGCGGCGCGCGCGCGCCAAGGCGCGCGCGACGCGCGACGAGGTGTTCGCCCTGTTCCCGAAGCTCGCCGAGCGCAGCGGGCAGCTCGCCGGCACGCTGTCCGGCGGCGAGCAGCAGATGCTCGCCATTGGCCGCTGCCTGATGGGCCAGCCCGAGCTGATCATGTTCGACGAGCCCTCGCTGGG
>JAABQT010000376.1 GCA_011391295.1 Betaproteobacteria bacterium | reverse complement strand
CTGTTCACCAGGGGCTTGCCGAACTCGGTCTTCTTCGCGTACTCCTCGTCGAAGTGGATCGGGTGCTGGTTCATGGTGAGCAGGGTGAACCAGGTGTTGTCGGCCGCGGTGATGGTGCGGCCGGGCCAATGCTGGTAGGTGTCGCCGACCGCGAAATCCTCGAAGTAGCGGCCCATCCTACTTCCAGTTCGGCGGGCGCTTGTCGATGAAGGCGTCCATGCCCTCGCGCCCTTCCGGGTGTGCGAAGTCCGAGGCGATCACCTGCCCGGCGAGCTCGTAGGCCTTTTCCAGACTCATGTCCATCTGCTGGTAGAAGCCGCGCTTGCCCGCGGTCATGGTCGCAGGCGGCTTGGCGGCGAGCTTGGCCGCGAGTTCCGCGGTCGCGGCATCGAGCTCCGCCGCCGGGACGACCTTGTTCACCAGGCCCCATTGCAGCGCCTGCTGCGGCCCGACCACGTCGCCCGTGAGGAGCATCTCCAGCGCGTGCTTGCGCAGGAGATTGCGCCCCACGGCGACGCCGGGCGTGGAGCAGAAAAATCCCCAGCTCACGCCCGAGGTGACGAACTTCGCCGTGCCCGAGGCCACGGCGAGATCGCACTGCGCCACCAGCTGGCAGCCCGCGGCGGCGGCGGCGCCCTGCACCTTGGCGATCACCGGCTGCGGCAGCTTCGGAATGGTGGTCATCATGCGGCTGCAGGCGGCGAACAGCTGCGCGATCTTCGGCTGCTCCTTCAGCGCGCGGATCTCCTTCAGGTCGTGGCCGGCGCAGAACCCCTTGCCGGCGGCGGCGAGCACCACCACGCGCACCTTCGGGTCCCCGGCGATGGCGTCGAAGGCCGCCTGCAGCGCGGCGAGCATCTCGCTGGTGAGCAGGTTCATCTGCTGCGGCCGGTTCATGGTCAGCGTGGAGACGCCGTCGCGGTCTTCGCGCAACAGCACCGGTGGCTCCCCGACTTTCAATACAGCGCTCATGGTTCGCTCCTTACTCGATGGCGGAGGCGGACTTCGCCTTCTCGCGCAGCACGAACTTCTGGATCTTGCCGGTCGAAGTCTTGGGCAGCTCGCCGAACACCACCGCGCGCGGCGCCTTGAACTTCGCCATGTGCTTGCGGCAGAACTCGATCAGCTCGGACTCGCTCACCTTGGCATCGGGCTTCAGCTCGACAAAGGCGCAAGGCGTCTCGCCCCATTTCGCATCGGGCCGCGCGACCACTGCCGCCGCCAGCACCGCCGGATGACGGTAGAGCACGTCCTCGACTTCGATCGAGGAGATGTTCTCGCCGCCGGAGATGATCACGTCCTTGGAGCGGTCCTTGATCTTCACGTAACCGTCGGGCTGCATCACGGCGAGGTCGCCCGAGTGGAACCACCCGCCCGCAAAAGCCGCCAGCGTGGACTTCGGGTTCTTCAGGTAGCCCTTCATGGTGATGTTGCCGCGGAACATGATCTCGCCCATGGTCTCGCCGTCCGCCGGCACCGGCTGCATGGTCTGCGGATCCATGACACTCAGCCCCTCCTCCATCAGGTAACGCACGCCCTGGCGGCCGTTGAGGCGCGCGCGCTCGGAGATGTCGACCTCGTCCCAGGCCTCGTGCTTCGCGCACACCGTCGCCGGACCATACACCTCGGTGAGACCGTAGACGTGCGTGAGGTCGAACCCCATGCGCTCCATGCCCTCGATCATCGCTGCGGGCGGCGCGGCGGCCGCCACCATGCCGGACACCTTGTGGGTGATGCCCTGTTTCATTTCCTCGGGCGCGTTGACCAGCGTCGAGTGCACGATCGGCGCGCCGCAGTAGTGCGTCACCTTGTGCGCCTTGATCAGCTCGAAGATCTTGCCGGCCTCCACCTTCCGCAGGCAGACGTTGGTGCCGGCGTTCGCCGCCATGGTCCAGGGAAAGCACCAGCCATCGCAGTGGAACATCGGCAGCGTCCACAGGTACACCGCGTGCTGCGGCATGCCCCAGGTGACGATGTTGCATACGGCGTTGAGGTACGCGCCGCGGTGGTGATACACCACCCCCTTCGGATCGCCGGTGGTGCCCGAGGTGTAGCTGAGCGAGATCGCCTGCCACTCGTCCTCGGGCCAGCGCCAGGCGAATCCGGCATCGCCTTCCTTCAGCAGCTCCTCGTACGTCTTATTCCCCAGCCGCTTGCCGCCCTGGTATTCCGGATCCTCGACGTCGATCACCTCGAGCTTGCGCCCCACGATCTTCAGCGCGGCCTCGACCGTCGTCGAGAACTCCTTGTCGGTGATCAGCACCTGCGCTTCGCCGTGGTTCAGCATGAAGGCGATCGCGTCCGCGTCCAGGCGCGTGTTGAGTGTGTTGAGCACCCCGCCCGACATCGGTACGCCGAAATGGCATTCATACATCTCGGGCGTGTTG
>JAABQT010000375.1 GCA_011391295.1 Betaproteobacteria bacterium | reverse complement strand
ACGACAGCTGGATCCTGGCCGACGAAGGCATAACCCGCGCGCAGGTGGTGCGCGCCATGGCCGGATACGCCGCGAGCCAGGCCAGCCTGCGCCAGGTCGCCCGCCACATGCTCGGCCTGTACCACGGGCACTCGCGTGCGCGCCTGTGGCGCCGCATGCTCTCCGACCACGCCCGGCTTTCGCACAACGATCCTCGCTTGCTGATCGAAGCCCTCGACGCAGTAGAATCCGGTTCCAGGGAGACTCCCCATGAGCGCCGTCCTCAAGCCGAAGAACTCCAAGCCCGTCCGTGAGCGCGTCAATGCCGGGGAATGGCAAGCGCGCGTGGACCTCGCCGCGGCCTACCAGCTGGCGGCGCTGTTCAAGTGGACCGACCTGATCTACACGCACTTCTCGGCGCGCGTGCCGGGGGGCGGGGATTTTCTCATCAATCCCTACGGGCTGATGTTCGACGAGATCACCGCCTCCAACCTGGTGAGGATCGATGCCCACGGCAAGGTGATCGACGATCCGCTGGACCTGGGTTACAACGAGGCCGGCTTCGTGATCCACGGCTGCGTGCACGAGGCGCGGCCGGAGATCAATTGCGTGATCCACACGCACACCCGTGCCGGCGTCGCCGTGTCGGCGATGAAGTGCGGCCTGCTGCCGATCAGCCAGCACGCCATGCGCGTGCAGCGGCAGTGCGTGTACCACGACTACGAGGGCATCGCGCTCGACATGGACGAGCGCGAGCGCATGGCCAGGAGCCTCGGCAAGAATTCCAAGGTGATGATGCTGCGCAACCACGGCCTGCTCACGCTGGGCGAGACGGTGCGCGAAGCCTTCGAGCTGATGTATTACCTGGACTGCGCCTGCCAGATCCAGGTCGACGCCCTGTCCGGCGGCGCGGACAACGTGCTGCTCATGTCGCAAAGTGCGGCGGATACCGCCACCGGGCAGTTCGAGCGGGACGACCGGCCCTCGACGCACAAGGACTGGCCGGCGCTGCTGCGCCTGCTCGAGCGCCGCGGCGTCGACTACGTGGGCTGAGGCTTACGCACCGGCAGGCGCAGTACCGTGACGATCGACAGGGCGAGCACCCCCACCACGGCGTAGAACAGCGCGGCGGGCTCGCCATGATCGAGCAGCCAGCCGAAGATCACCGGCGTCACCATCGAGCCGACGTCCAGGCCGGAGTACACGAAGCCATAGACCTTGCCGGTTGAGCCGGCGGGGGTCGCCGCGCGCACGATCAGGTCGCGCGAGGGATTGGTGAGTCCGCTGGAGAATCCGGCCGTGGCCAGCAGCAGCGGCAGCAGTGCCCCTGGAACCCAGCTCGAGGCCAGCGCGAACATCAGTGTCGCACTCGCCGCCATGCCGCCTACCGCCACCAGGTCGTGGCGCGAGGCGCGCACGGCGACGAAACCGCCGCAGAAAATTCCCGTGGCACCGCCCACCAGGTACGCGGTGAGCGCTGCCGAGGCGAGCGCGGCGTTCACGCCGTAGAGCGAAATCAAGGCCGAGATGCCGAAGGTCTGGATGGCGATGAACGCCACGCCCAGCATCACGAAATAGCCGAACACCATCAGGACCGGCAGCTGCGCCAGCACGCGCAGGTCGGCGCCCAAGCCGGGAACGGGCCCTGCGCGGCGCGCATCCGCCGGCTCCACGCGCAGCGACTGCCCCTGCACGACGAGCAGCGTGACCACCGCCGCGCCGATGGCCGCGGCGCCCAGCAGCGCCCCGCGCCAGCCGAAGGCGGTGGCCATGGCGATGCCGTAGGCCGGCGCGGCGGCGTAGCCGAGATAGCCGGCAATGCCGTGCCAGCTGAAGGCATAGCCCAGCCGGTTCTTGCGCACGCGCGCATTCAGGATGGAGAAGTCCACCGGGTGGAACACGCTGTTGCCCAGGCCACCCACCACCGCCGCGATCACCAGCATGGCGTAGTTCTGCGACAGGCCCGCGAGCAACGCGCCCGCCACGGCGAGCGCCAGTCCCGAGTACAGCACGCGGCGCGCGCCGTAGCGGTCCACCGCGAATCCGGCGAGCGTCTGGCAGATCCCGGAGACGATGTAGTAGAGCGCCACGGTCGCCCCAAGCGCCGTGTAGGACACGCCCAGATCGTCCTTGATCAGCGGGAACAGCACCGCGGTAGCGATCTGGAAGAAATGCGACAGACCGTGGGCAAGCGCCACCAGCCCGATCACCTTCACGTCCTGGCGCAGCGACTCAGCGGCAGCGCTCATGGATGAACTCCGTCAGTGCCGCGAGCGTCGCCTGCGGCTGGTCGCGAAACGGCGCGTGGCCGCAGTCCTTGAGCTGCAACAGTTCGCAGGGGCCGCGCACGCCGCGCCGGATCGCCTCGAGCTGTGCCATGGTGCCGTATTCGTCGTCCTCGCCCTGGATCGCCAGCAC
>JAABQT010000374.1 GCA_011391295.1 Betaproteobacteria bacterium | reverse complement strand
AACTGGGTGGCGGCGCGCTCGGAGCGCACCTGGGTCCCGGACACGACGACGATGTCTGCCGGTGCCCTGCGGCCAAGCTCGTCAAGGCACGCCGGCAGCAAGGGCAGCGGCACGTTGAGCGCCTCGGGCAGTCTGCCGAGCCGGCCGCTGAAGACCTCCCACAGGCCGCGTACGTCGACGATGGTGACTGCGCTATGGGACGCGAGTGCGCGGCGCAGCTCGTCCGCCTCGATCCACGTCGTCATCGTTCGGTCTCCGGCGTGCGGGCGGGTGCGGCGTGCTCCCAGGCCGCCATCGCCGCAAGCACCAGCAGGAACGCGGACACCCGCAGGGCTGCTTCGTGTTCGAGAAGGGTTGATTCCATGAATATGATAGTATTCAAGCGATCAATTGAATATTAGGAGCGTTCGCGAACCATGTCAACGGAAACGATGAAGCGCGAGCTGTACCAGGCCATCGCCAAGGTGGCGCAGGCCCTGGGGAGCGGAAATCGACTGCAGCTGCTTGAATTCATGGCGCAAGGGGAGCGCTCGGTGGACGCGCTGGCGGCCATGACCGGGATGACGGTGGCCAACGCCTCCCAGCACCTGCAGGCGTTGCGGCGCGCGGGCCTCGTGGCGGCGCGCAAGGACGGCCAACGCGTTTATTACCGTGTTGCAGGCGACGACGTGGTGCGGCTCCACCACGGCCTGCGCGTGGTTGCGGAATCGCGGCTGGCGGAGGTGCGCCAGCTGGTCAACGAATTCCTCGGCGACCGGGGTGGGCTCGAGCCCGTGCTGGCGCAAGAGCTGCTGGCGCGCGCGAAGAAGGGCCTCGTCACCGTGCTCGACGTGCGCCCGCGCGAGGAGTACGAGGCGTGCCATCTTCGCGGCGCCGTCAACATCCCGATCGACCGGCTCGAGAGCGAGCTCGCGCGGCTGCCCAGGAAACGCGAAGTCGTGGCCTATTGTCGAGGCCCGTACTGCCTGATGTCGTTCGAAGCAGTGGCAGCGCTACGCCAGCGCGGCTGGAAGGCGCGGCGACTGGAAGGCGGATTTCCGGAATGGAAGGCCGCCGGACTGCCAGTCGAAGCGTCGAGTTGAACTAGGTCTTCAACGCAGCGCTTCGAGCAGTTGTGGCAGGACCTTGGGCGTGGCGGTGGCGATCTCGCCGCGATCGAGGAAATCCTGCCCGCCCTGCAGGTCGCTGACCATCCCGCCCGCCTCCTGGATCAGCAGCGCGCCCGCCGCCATGTCCCAGCGCGACAATCCCATCTCCCAGAACGCGTCGAGGCGTCCCGCGGCGACGTAAGCCAGGTCCAGCGCCGCGGCGCCGGCGCGCCGCACGCCTGCGCAGGAGGTCATCATGGTGCGCAACTGGCGCATGTAGAGGTCCAGGCGATCCATCTCCTTGTAGGGAAAACCGGTGCCCACCAGCGCGTCGTGCATTTGCGTGCACTTGGAGACCCGCATGCGCCGGTCATCGAGGAACGCGCCGCGCCCGCGGCTGGCGGTGAACAGCTCGTTCTTGCCGGGGTCGTAGACCACGCCCTGCGTCAGCACACCCTTGTGCTCGAGCGCGATGGATACGCAGTACTGGGGAAAGCCGTGGATGTAATTGGTGGTGCCGTCCAGCGGATCGATCACCCACAGGTACTCGGGGCGCGCCCCGGGCGTGTCGCCGGATTCCTCGGCGAGGATGCTGTGCTCCGGATAGGCGGCGCGGATCACGCCGATGACCGCCTGCTCGGCGGCCTTGTCCACCAGGGTGACGAAATCGTTCTTGTTCTTGGCCTTGACCTCGAGCGCGCCGCCCTCGAGCGCGGCGCGGTTGATGACCGAGCCGGCGCGCCGCGCGGCTTTTATCGCGATATTGAGCATCGGATGCATGCCGTATTCTAGACTGCGCGCATGCCCGAGATCCGCATCGTTCTGTGCAGGCCGAGCCATCCGGGCAACATCGGCGCGGCTGCGCGCGCCATGAAAACCATGGGGCTGTCCGATTTGCGCCTCGTGGCGCCGCAGCGCTTTCCCGCGCCCGCGGATGCGTGGATGGCGACGCACGCGGCCGATGTGCTCGCGGCGGCGCGTACGCACGCGACGCTCAGCGAGGCGATCGCCGATTGCGCAGCGGCCTTCGCGCTCTCCGCGCGCCCGCGCGAGTGGTCGCCGCAGGTGCTGGATGCCCGCGCTGCGGCGCGAAGCGCCGTCGCGCTCGAGGCGCCGGTCGCGTTCGTCTTCGGCAGCGAGAGCGCCGGGCTCAGCAACGACGAGCTGTTCGCCTGCCAGTTCCTGGTCCACATTCCGGCCGCGCCCGGCTCGAGTTCGCTCAACCTGGCGCAGGCGGTGCAGGTCGTTTGCTATGAACTGCTGATGGCACAGGGCGTGGCGCTGCCCCCAATGCGGTCCGAGAAGCTGGCGACGGT
>JAABQT010000373.1 GCA_011391295.1 Betaproteobacteria bacterium | reverse complement strand
CGGCGGCCACCCAAATTCCCCCAGTGATGGCCACTTCAAATTCCCCCAGCTGAGCGCGTAGCGACGGCGTAACCGCCGGCGGGCTGCGCGGCGGCGGCAGGACATCATCGCCCCCTTTTGAGGGGGTGGAGGGGTGAATGTCTTGAAGCCGCATCTGAAGAGTAGCGTGCTCACGCTGGTCGAGCGCGAGGTTTCGCAGCACGAGATCAGCCGCAAGACGGGCGTAGATCGCAAGACGATCCGCAAGCTCGCGCGCGCGGTGTGCTTGGCGCTGGCGGGCGGGGAGTCAAATTCCCCCACCCCGGCCACCGGCTCGGAGAGTCTGGCCGGTCAAATTCCCCCACCCCGGCCACCGGCTGGCGAGGCCGGTGGAGCGGCGGTTTACCGCCCAAAGCTGCCCGCGCATGCGCGCTCGGGGTGCGAAGCGCATCGCGAATGGATCCAAGCCCAGGTGCACCTGGGCCGCAACGCGACGGCCATCTACCAGGAGCTGGTGGATCGGTTCGGGTTTACACGACGCTACAACAGCGTCAAGCGCTTTTGCCGGACGCTGCGCAGGCGCGAGCCCGAGCAGTTCGACCGCCTGGAGTTCCTGCCCGGGGAGGAGGCGCAGGTCGATTACGGCGAAGGCGCGCCGACGCTCCATCCGGGCAGCGGCCGCTACCGCAAGCCCAGGCTCTTTGTGATGACGCTGCGCTACTCGCGCCGCTCGTATCGCCAGGTGGTGTGGAAATCCAGTAGCGAGGTGTGGGCACGGCTGCACGAGCAGGCGTTTCGCTACTTCGGTGGCTGCCCGCAGTACGTGGTGCTCGACAACCTCAAAGAGGGGGTGATCACCCCGGACATCTACGAGCCGCAACTCAATCGCCTCTATGGGGCGATGCTCGCGCACTACGGCGTGGTGGCCGATCCGGCGCGGGTGCGCGATCCCAACCGCAAGGGGACCGTGGAGAGCGCGATTCAGCACACGCAGGCAACCGCGCTCAAGGGCAAGCGATTCGAGTCGCTCGAAGCGCAAAACGCCCATTTGCTGCACTGGGAAGAGAAGTGGGCGGCGTTGCGCATCCACGGCCGGGCGAAGCGCCAGGTCGAGGAGATGTTCCAGGAGGAACGCGCGCAGCTCAAGGCGCTGCCGCTGGAGGGTATGCGCTACTTCGAGGAAGGCACGCGCACGGTGGGCGACGACACCACCATTCAAGTGGGCAATGCCTGGTATGCGGCACGTCCGGCGCCCATCGGCTCGGAGGTGTTGATTCGCCGCTACGAGCAGGAGATCGAAATCCGCGACCTGCGCACGCTCGAGCTCATTCGCCGTCATCCGCTCGCCGCTCGCAAAGGCGAGGTCAAGCTGCCCGATGCCGAGCGTGTGTTCAACCCCTCGAGGCAGACGCACCAGATCCTGGCGCGCGCCGGGAAACTGGGCCCCAAGACCGACGAACTGTGCCGCGCCCTGTTCGCCAAGCGCGGACGCGAGGCGCAAAAGAGCATGTGGGGCATCGTGGGCTTGGGCGCACGGTATCCGGCCTCGATCCTGGAGCTGGCGGCCGCAGCGGCGCTTGCGCGTCAGATCCGCTCCTACAAGGCCGTGCGCGCGATCGCCGATCAACTGCTCAGCGCGGCGATCACCCGGCTCGATGCGCAGCAGCCGGAGCTGGCGCTGCTCGTCGATGGCGCCTCGCCCCTGACCCAGCAGCACGAACTCATTCGCCCAAGCACCGAGTATGCCGAGTTCTTCAATCGCAGCACCGGCAGTCAAGCGCCCCTCGAACCCTCAGGAGACACCCAACCATGACCATGAGCATGATCGAAATCGAAAAAGCCCTCAAACAATTGCGTCTGTCGGGCGTGCGCGCCACGCTGGAGACGCGCCTGCTCGAGGCGCAGGCGTCCAATGCTTCGTTTCTGGAGACCTTCTCCGCCATCTTGCAGGACGAACTCGACCGCCGGCAGTCCCGGCTCCTGGAGCGGCGCTATCAGACGAGCGGCCTCAACGAACGCGCTTCGCTCGCCGAGTTCGACTGGGGCTACAACCCCAAGATCCCCAGGCGCGCCTGCTTTGAACTCCACGCGCTGAAGTTCATCGCCGAGGGCGACAACGCCATCCTGATCGGCCCGCCCGGCACCGGCAAGAGCCATCTCGCCAAGGCGATCGCCTATGCCGCGGTGCGCTCAGGGCTGCGCGTCGTGTACGCCGAGGCCGATGAACTGCTGGGCGAGTTGGTGAGCGCCTCGGTGCTTGAGAAACGCAAACTCCTGAAACCCATCATCGAGGCCGATCTGCTGGTGCTGGACGATCTGTTCATGACCCGGCGCATCGCCCAGGAAAGCACCGACCAACTGCAAGGGCTCGTGCACCAACGCTATAAGCTGCGACGCAGCACCCTCATCACTTCCAACCGCATCATC
>JAABQT010000372.1 GCA_011391295.1 Betaproteobacteria bacterium | reverse complement strand
ACTTACTACGACCAGATGCGCGCGGGCGTCAAGCACATCGTGAGGCTGAAGGATTTCAAGAAGGTATGCTCGCTGTACCAGGACGACGACTTCGGCCTGGAGGTGATGCGCGGGGCCGAGGCCGGGCTGAAGGAAATCAACATGGAACTGGTCGAGAAGACCACCTACAAGCGCGGTGCGACCGACTTTTCCTCGCAGATCGCGAAGATGAAGGACGCCGGCTGCGACCTCGTGGTGCTCGGCACCATCATCCGCGAGACCATCGGCAGCATCGCCACCGCGCGCAAGCTTGGCTGGGGCGTGGAGTTCATGGGCTCCTCGGCGTCCTACACCGACCTGATCCACAAGCTCGGCGGGCCGGCGATGAACGGCTTTTACTCCACCAATACGGTGAACAACCCCTACCCGGACGATGCCTCGCGCAACGTGCGCGAGTGGGCCAGCCGCTACAAGCAAAGGACCAAGGAGGACCCGGCGGTGTTCTCGGCCTACGGCTACCAGGTGATCGACCTGTTCATCCAGATCGCCGAGAAGGCCGGGCCGAAGCTGAGCGTGGACTCGTTCATCAACACGCTGGAAGGCTTCACCTCGCCGCGCGACATGTTTGGCGCGGACTCGATGAGCTTCTCCAAGACCAGGCACCTCGGCTCGAACCGGGCGCGGCTGTCGCAGATCATCAAGGGCAAGTGGACGCCGATCACGGACTACATCACCGAGTAGTGCATTTGCTCCCATCAGCGGGAACGGCGCCTGCGGGCGCCGTTTTTCATCCCGCGTAGCGCAAGGCAACCATGGAGCCCGGGACCGGGAGTTGGCACCAGGCGCTGAAGGCGAGGTTGGGTACGCTATGGGTGCTCAAGACGCTGTCTACGGCCGGAGGGATCGCTGCCTTTTTCGCCGCGTACTTCTGGGTCATGCGCCATCCGTTGTCCGCCGTCACCGTGATGCCGGTGAGCTGGCTCGACGGGCTGGTCGGCTTCCATCCCCAGACCTTTGCGCTGTACGCCTCGCTGTGGGTCTATATTTCCCTGGTTGCCGCGCTCGCCAAGGACCTGCGGGAACTGACGGCATTCGGCGCGGCCTCCCTGGCGATGAGCGTCGTCGGCCTGGGCATCTTCATGCTTCTGCCCACGAAGGTTCCTGATCTCTCCATCGACTGGACCCTGTACCCGTCGCTGCAGTTTCTCAAGAATGTCGACGCTTCGGGCAATGCCTGCCCGTCGCTGCACGCCGCTTTCAGCGCTTTCACATTGTTCGCGCTGCGCATGCAGCTGAAGGACATCGGCGCCCCGCGATGGCTGCTGGCGGGCAGCGCGCTGTGGGGCCTGGGCATCCTGTATTCGGCGATTGCGACCCGGCAGCATGTCGCTCTGGACGTCGTCGCGGGGGTGGTGCTGGGCGGAGCGGTGTCGATCGCCTACCTGGACACGCTCACGCGCCGCAACAAGATCGCAGTCAGCGCGGGGCCGCGCCCATGAACGACCTGGAGCAATACTTCCGCGGGAACACCGGCCGGCAGATCCACAAGTGGCGGCACTACTTCGAGATCTACGACCGGCACCTGTCCAGATTCCGCGGCACCGACGTGCAGGTGCTCGAGTTCGGCGTGGCGCAGGGCGGCTCGATGCAGATGTGGAAGCAGTATTTCGGCCCGCGCTGCCGCATTTACGGCGTGGACAAGAACCCGGCCTGCAAGCAGGTGGAGGAGGCGCAGGTCGAAGTGTTCATCGGCGACCAGCAGGACCGGGAGTTCCTGCGCAGGCTGGCCGGCGAGCTCCCGCGCATCGACGTGCTGATCGACGACGGCGGGCACCGCATGAAGCAGCAGATCCACACCTTCGAAGAGTTGTTTCCGCGCGTCGAGGAGAACGGCGTGTACCTGTGCGAGGATCTGCACACCTCCTACTGGCGCAGGTTCGGCGGGGGCTATCGCAGGGGCGGCAGCTTCATCGAGTACGCCAAGAATTTCATCGACGAGCTGCATGCCTGGCATTCCGAGACCGAGCGCCTGCGCGTGTCCGCGTTCACCCGTTCGGTGCACGCGCTGCACTTCTACGACAGCGTACTGGTGATCGAGAAGCGGCCGATCGCGCCGCCGATGCACTCCAAGACCGGGACCGCCGGAATTGCGGACTTTCACGCGCAGCCGCGGTTCCTGAAGCGCATGGAGCGGGGCCTGAAGCGCGGTATCCGCCGCCTTACAGGGCGCACGGACTGAGATGGGGGTCCGCGCCGCGGATCCCGCGGCCTCGCTCACGGCGCCCGGCTCGATGCGGAGCGTTTTGCGCTCGCCTGGAAGGCCTGAAGCAGAAAATCCGGGACGGCGCGCGTGTCCTCCGGCGCGACGCCCTGCTCGCCCAGGATGCGCAGGGCGCGCGCCTGGAGCCGCCAGCAGCCCGAGCGCAACCCA
>JAABQT010000371.1 GCA_011391295.1 Betaproteobacteria bacterium | reverse complement strand
TCCAGCCGGACCTGATGAGCACGGCGAAGGCCATCACTAGCGGCTACTTCCCGTTCGGCGCCGTGTTGATCGGCGAGCGCCTGGTCGCCGCCTTTGAATCGGACAGCAGCGGCCGCGCCTCCATCGGGCACGGCTACACCAACTCAGGGCATCCCGTCGGCGCGGCCGCGGCGCTCGCCACGCTCGGCGAGACGAAGCGCCTCGACGTGCGCAGCAACGCCGCGGCGCGCGGCGAGGAGCTGATGGCGGGGCTGGAGCAGCTCAAATCCAGGCACGCGCTCGTCGGCGACGTGCGCGGCAAGGGCCTGATGGCCGCGCTGGAGCTCGTATCGGACCGGGAGCGCAGGACGCCGGCATCCAAGGACGCCGTGCAACAGGTCTTCGAATCCGCCTATGCGCGCGGGGTCATGGTGCGCACGTCAGGCAACACGGTGATCCTGTCCCCGCCGCTGGTCATCACCTCCGGTCACGTCACGCGGATCATCGAGGCGCTGGACGCGGCTCTGGCAGCGGCGTAACCGATCGCGATTCGTGGCGCGCGAGGAGCAGCGTGGCCGCGAGGATCACCAAGCCCCCGGCCACCGTGGCGCCGGCCGGCACCGCGCCGAAGACCATCCAGCCCAGGATCGCCGCCCACACCAGCTCCAGGAACTTCACCGACTGCACGGCGGAGATATCGGCGACGCGGAAGGCGCGCACCATGCAGTAGTGGCCGCCGGCGCCGAGGATGCCGCACAGCACGAGCAGCGCCCATTGGTCCGCCGTCGGCGCTGTCCAATAGGCGAGCGCAAAGCCTGCGAGCAGCAAGGACACCCAGAGATGCTGCCACAGCACCACGATCTCCGAGCGGTCGTGGCGCGTGAGCGCCTTGGCGACGAGGAATGATCCCGCGAAGATCGGGGCAGAGGCCAGCATCAAGAGCATGCCCGCAGAGATGCCCGCGAAGCCGCCCGCCCCCCAGGGCTTGAGCACGATGAGAACGCCCGCAAAGCCGAGGATCACGGCCGCCCAGCGCGCGCCGCTCATGCGCTCGTGGAGAAACAGCACCGCGCCGAGGCAGATGAAGATCGGGCCGCTGAAGCCGATCGCGGTGAGCTCGGCGAGCGTGACCAGCGGCAGCGCGGCAAACCAGAGCATCATGCCGCCGGCGTGGAACAGGCCGCGCAGGAACTGCAGCTTCGGCGCCTTCGGCCGCAGCGCGCCCGCGCCCAGGCGCAGCGCCGGCCCGAGCATCACCGCCGCGCCGAGCAGATAGCGCAGGAACCCCACGAGCCACGGATCGAGCTCGTGCGAGAGCTTCTTCATGGTGGTATTGAGGACGATGAACAGCAGACCGGTCGCCGCCATCCACAGCATGCCGCTTACGACCGGAGCGGGGTGGGCTCTCATTTCGATTTTCGCGCTCGATTGTTGCACAGGACTCCTGCCATAATCGGCCCGCCCATGGCGACGTTCGAAATCCGCTGCGAGGTGGCCGGCAAGGTGGTGCGCATCGAGGCGCGTGCCGGCGCGCGCGTCGCCGGCGACGACACGCTACTGCTGATCGAGTGCATGAAGATGGAGATCCCGGTGCCCGCGCCCGCGGCGGGCCTGCTGGAAGCGCTGCACGTCGTCGAAGGCGAGCAGGTCGAGGAAGGCCAGCATGTCGCCACCCTGCGCACCTGAATGTGGGCCTGAAAAGCGCTACCTCGACGCGCTTGCGGCAGGGCGCTTCGAAATCCAGCAGTGCGCCGCCTGCGCGAGGCACGTGTTCTACCCGCGCGTGCTCTGCCCGCACTGCGGCGACGGCCGCCTCGACTGGGTGGCACCGAGCGGGCGCGGCACTGTGTATTCCACCACCGTGGTGCGGCGCAGGCCGGCGGACGGCGGCGATTACAACGTCTGCCTGGTGGACCTCGCCGAGGGCCCGCGCATGATGAGCCGCGTGGTAGACATGCCGCCGGCGGAGGTGAAGATCGGCATGGCGGTCCAGGCGCGTATCACCGAGGGCCTGGTGGAATTCACGCCGGCGTGAGGGGCTCGGTCGCCATCGCGGGCGTGGGCCTCGCCGGCTGCGGCGAAGCGCCGGGCTGGACCGAGATGGAGATCGCGGCCGCGGCCGCGAAGAATGCGCTTGACGACGCGGGACTCACGGCGCGCGACGTGGACGGCGTGGTCATCGCCAGCACCAACATCTTCATGTCGGGCCTCGCGCTCGCCGAGCACCTGGGCGTCCGGCCGCGCTTCACCGAGTCGAGCATGGTCGGCGGCTCCTCCTTCGTCGGCCACCTGATCCCGGCCTCGCTCGCGCTGAACGCCGGCCTGTGCGACACGGTGCTCGTCGCCTACGGCTCCAACCAGCGCACCGGCGTGGGCCGGGCCGAGGCCGGGAAGTACAAAATGGCGCTCGACCCGCAGGTGTTCGAGCAGAT
>JAABQT010000037.1 GCA_011391295.1 Betaproteobacteria bacterium | reverse complement strand
CGAAGGCGAGGCCGATCTCGTAGTTGACGCCGGCGGGGGCCGAAGCATCGAACCCAATGCCGATCGTCACCGAGACCATGCCGGCGGCACGCGCTGCCTCGACGAGATGCGGGAACTCGTCGAAGGTCTTGATTGTGTCCAGGGCCTGCTTCAGCCGGTGCGCCTTGAGGTCCGCCTTGATGCGCGCAACCTTGTCCCTGGTTGCGCGATCGTTGGCGGCCATCTTGTAGGCGAAGCTGCCAACGGCGAAGATCAGCGGTTCGCCGACCTTGACGACCGCCCGGATCGTGAACAGGTTGATGTCGAACGGGGGCGCGCAGAGCTTGCGCGAGCGCGATCCGGCCCAGTTGCCCAGCCGCCCGATGAGATTTTCCGGCGGCTGCTTGGCCGGCCGCAGCTCGCCCAGGCATTGACGATCCCTCGGCACATCGCAGGTGCCCTCGTCGAATCCCAGAATGTGGTTGCGGTCGAATCCGGACGGACAGCTCTTGCAACGCGTCTTGTGCTGGAACTGCCCGGGGGGGCAACCGAAGGCATCGCGCTCCAGCGTCGCCCGCCAGTATTCCTGCGTGTTGAACCCGCGCTTCTCGCAGGCATTGGCATCGCCCGCCATCTTGCGTGTCACGTTGGAGCGCTTGTAGCCGTCGGGGCAGCGGTAGCAGTTGCCGTCGGAGAGGTAGAGCTGACCGCCTTTGCAGGCGAGGTTGAACTTGCCTTGGTCGATGGCGGGCATCTTGAGGCAAAGCTCCTCGCCTTCCGCCCCCTTGCCGGGACACAGGCGCCCGGTGCTTGCAGCGCGCGTCGCACCGCGTGCTCGCGTCATCGCCCTCGGCGCGTCCGAGCCGGCTGCCGGTAGTCCGGCGAATCGCAGCCGGAACGCGCCCGATTGGACGCGCTCCGGGGGCACGGCAACGCTCGTCACCGCTTGCCCGGCGGCGCCCTGCGCCGTGGCAAGCCGCGATGGCGCCGCGGACTCCGACTGGGGCGAGGGCGGCGGGGCGGCGGGAGGCGGTGGTCGATACCCCGGCGGCGCGGGCTGAACCACCGGGGGAGCGGGCTGGTAGCCGGGAGCCTGCGGCGCATAGTTGCCGCTCGGGACCGAGAGGCCGGCAGCCTGCATCTCCTGCGCATACCACTGCGGATTGTCGAGCTGCATCGGCACCAGCTTGTAGCTGATCGGCATCATCGCCGTCCTGACGGTGACCGCGATGCTGCGGTCCGCCTCCACGCGCGCATCCCAGGTTCCCAGCAACGGCAAGTCGTTGCCCGTGTACTTGCCCGGCGCGGTGGGAGCGATGTCCTTGATCACCACCATGCCCGGTTCGATCTTCAGCACCATCATGTGGACCCAGCCGTCGACGGCGTAGGCACGGCCGCCTTCGATGCGGATCTTCTTGCGGATCGAGGTGATCAGCCAGGTGCCGTCGAGCGGCTGGGGCGGCGTCGGCGCAACCGTATCGACCATGGGCAGGAACGCGGGGATCTGCGGAATCTGCGGTACGACCTGGGCCGACGCCGGCATCCCAATGACGAGCGAGCCGGCCAGTAAGCCCGTAGCGAGGATCAAGCGGGGGAAACGGCCGGTTGGAGCGAATTTCATCGGGACCCCTGTTTCCGGTTGTTGCCTGAGGGCCGTTGAAGTCGCGAGGACCTCGAAAATGCTCCGGGGGCTCGCGATTCGCGGGGCGGCAGACTGTACGAGCGGCAGTCTAATCGCACTTTCCCCCGGGAGCCAAACCCACCTGGCTCGCGCGCGCGGGCTATTGCATCATTCAGGCCGCGCGGCGCTGGCCGCCGAAATTGCGGCGCTGCCCCTGGCCCTGGCGCTGCTGCGGCCGGTAGGGCCGCTGCGGTTCCGCCTGCGGGCGCGGCGAGTGCTGGCCCGGCTCGAAGCCCGGAATCACCTTCAGCTCGACACTGCGCTTCATCAGCCGCTCGATGGCGGTGAGCAACGGCCGGTCCTCGTGGCTCACCAGCGACACGGCGGCGCCCGAGGAACCCGCGCGGCCGGTACGGCCGATGCGGTGCACGTAGTCCTCCGCCACGTGCGGCAGGTCGAAGTTCACGACGTGCGGCAGCGACTCGATGTCGAGGCCGCGCGCGGCGATGTCAGTAGCCACCAGGACGCGCAGTTCCTGGTCCTTGAAGCGCTTCAACGCGCGCGTGCGCGCGCCCTGGCTCTTGTTGCCGTGGATGGCGTCGGCTTCGATGCCGTCGCGCTCGAGCTGCTCGGCCAGGCGATTCGCGCCGTGCTTGGTGCGCGTGAAGACCAGCACCTGCTGCCAGTCGTTCGATTTGACCAGGTGCGACAGCAACGCGCGCTTGCGGTCGTGCGACACCGGGTGCGCCACCTGGTCGACGAGTTCGGCCGGCGTATTGCGGCGCGCGACTTCGACGGTGACCGGATCGTGCATGAAGGTGGCTGCCAGCGTGCGCACCTCATCGGGGAAGGTGGCCGAAAACAGCAGGTTCTGGCGCTTGGTGGGCAGCAGCTTGAGGATGCGCCGGATATCGGGGATGAAGCCCATGTCGAGCATGCGGTCGCCTTCGTCCAGCACCAGGATTTCCACGAAGCGCAGGTCCACGGTGCGCTGCTGCACGTGGTCGAGCAGGCGCCCGGGCGTGGCGACGACGATGTCGACACCGCGCTTGAGTTCCGCGATCTGCGGATGGATGCCGACGCCGCCGAACACGCAGGTGGCGCGCAGGTTGAGATGCTTGCCGTAGGTGCGGATGCTTTCATGCACTTGCGCGGCGAGTTCGCGCGTCGGTGTCAGCACCAGCGTGCGCACGCGGCGCGGATGCTGCGGCCCGGCGGCATTGAGCCGCTGCAAGAGCGGCAGCGTGAAGCCGGCGGTCTTGCCGGTGCCGGTCTGCGCGGCGCCGAGCAGGTCGCGCCCGGCGAGAACGACGGGAATGGCCTGCGCCTGGATGGGGGTGGGGACCGTGTAGCCCTGATCGGCGACAGCACGGAGCAGCTCGGCCTGGAGGCCGAGTGTTGCGAACGACGTAGTGATGACTTTCTCCTGAGCTCGGCCTGGGAAGATCTACTTCCGACCGGTTCAGGCTGATGCGATTCTAGGCGGGTGAATCGACGGTCCGGAATGGACCGTGAAACAACTGAGACGCTAACCGGATGTATGCGAAACAGAAACCTGGAGCGCATTATACATGTTTGCGCTCGACGAGTGCGGCCGCCTCGTTGCCGGCCAGCGCAGCGAGCACGATCGCGCCGCCGAGCAGCGTGGTTCCCGCGGGAACTTCGCCCGCGCCGAGCCAGGCCCACAGCGGCCCCAGCACGACTTCCAGCAGCGCGAGCAGCGCGATTTCCGGCGCGGTGAGCGTGCGGCTGACGAGCACCAGCATCAGGCAGGGCACGCCGAGCTGAAACACGCCAAGCGCGGCGAGGACCAGGAGGTCGCGCGCGCTCGCCGACCAGGGCAGCGCGAAGGGCAGGGTCACCAGGGCCGAGATGAGCGCACCGAGCATCACCGCCGGCATCAGGTCCAGATGCGCCGCGCTCTTTCGCAGCACCACGATGTTGATCGCGCCCGCGATGGGGATGGTGAGGGCAAGCGCAAGGCCGGCGAGGTGGCGTGAATCGCTCGCCGAAAGACCGGCGCCGAACATTGCGCCCATGCCGATGCTCGCGGCGACGATGGCGGCCCAGCTGCGCCGCGGGATCGGATCGCGCAGCATGAAGAAGGTGAGGAGCGCCGTGCACAATGGACCCAGGCTGGACACCACCAGGACATTGGCGACCGTGGTGAGCGTGAGGGCGACGATGAAGCAGGTGAACATGATGGCCCACATCGCGCCGGAAACGAGCCCCGCCGTGCCGGCGGCGCGCAGCGTTTCCCAAGGGCGCCTGTCCTGCAGGAAGAGCAGGGCGCAAAAGACGAAGGCCGCGGCGAAGCTCGAGCGCCAGAACGCCATCTCGAAAGCGCCGGCGGACTGGATCTGCCGAGTGAGCACGCCAGCCGTGCTCCACATCAACGGCGCGAGGACCATCAACGCCAGCGCTACCGGGCGCCGGGGCGGGGGCAGGGCGCTCACGCGGCTTTGCGGTGCGCCAGGAATTCCAACAGGGCCGCGGCGGTGTGGCCCTTCGCTGCGCGCTCGGGCGGGCCCTGGTAGACCACTTTGCCGCCGGCGTCTCCGCCTTCGGGGCCGAGGTCGATGAGCCAGTCGGCCTCGGCGATGATGTCCAGGTTGTGCTCGATGACCACCACAGTATTGCCGGCGTCCACCAGGCGGTGCAGGACGCGAATGAGTTTTTCGACGTCGGCCATGTGCAGGCCTACGGTGGGCTCGTCGAGGACGTACAGGGTTTGAGCGCCTTCAAAAACGGTCTCTCGTCTTCCACTCGTGGAAGACGAGAGATTCTTTGAACTGCCAATGCCACGCACCTTCGCCAGCTCCGTCACCAGCTTGATCCGCTGCGCTTCGCCGCCCGACAGCGTAGGGCTCTGCTGTCCGAGCGTCAGGTATCCGAGCCCCACATCCTGCAGCAATTGCAAGGCGTGGTGGATCGAACCATGCGCCGCGAAGAATTCCACCGCCTCGTCCACGCTCATCGCCAGTACCTCGCCCACCGTCTTGCCGCGCAGGTGCACGGTCAATGTTTCCGCGTTGAAGCGCAGTCCGCCGCAAACTTCGCAGGCCACTTTCACATCGGGCAGGAAGCTCATCTCGATTTTCTTCTGGCCCTGCCCCTCGCAGGCGTCGCAGCGCCCGCCCTTGGTGTTGAAGGAGAAGCGGCTCGCCGACCAGCCGCGGATGCGCGCTTCGCTGGTATCGGCGAACAGGCGCCGGATCGCGTCCCAGAAGCCGACGTAGGTGGCGGGGCAGGAGCGCGGCGTCTTGCCGATCGGCGCCTGGTCCACTTCCAGCACGCGCTCGACGAGCTTGCGGCCCTTGAGCGCCTTGCAACCGATCGGCCCGCCGGCCTTCAGACTGTCGTGCAGGACGTCGCGCGCCAGCGTGGACTTTCCCGAGCCGGACACGCCGGTGATCGCCACCAGTCTGGCGAGCGGAATGCGCAGGTCGATTCGCTTCAGGTTGTGCATCGAGGCGCCGCCGATCTCGAGGGCCGCCGCGGATTTGGCCACCGCGCGCCGCGGCTGCAGCGGGTGGCGCAAGGGGTTGGCGAGAAAGCGCCCGGTGACGGACTCGGGCGAGCGCTCCAGTTCTTCCGCCGTGCCCGCGGCGATCACCCTGCCGCCGGCCTTGCCCGCGCCGGGGCCGAGGTCGATGACGTGGTGGGCGCGGCGGATGGTGTCCTCGTCGTGCTCCACCACCACCAGGGTGTTGCCCTTGGCTTCGAGCTTCTCCAGCACGTCGAGCAGGATGCGGTTGTCGCGGTGGTGCAGGCCGATGGTCGGCTCGTCCAGGATGTAGCACACGCCGCGCAGGTTGGAGCCCAGTTGCGCGGCGAGCCGGATGCGTTGCGCCTCGCCGCCGGAGAGGGTGGGCGCGGAGCGGTCGAGCGCCAGGTAGTCGAGCCCCACTTCCTTGAGGAAGCTGAGCCGGCTTTGCAGTTCTGCCAGCAGGTCGCGGGCGATTTCGGCGGCACGGCCTTCGAGTGTGATTTCTGCAAACAATCGGGCGAGCTGCGCCACCGGCTGCGCGCCGTAATCGGCGATACTCTTGCCGCACCAGCGTACCGCGAGCGCCTCGGGGTTGAGCCGCTTGCCGTCGCAGTCCGGGCACTCCTCGTCCACTTCCAGCCACTCGATCCAGGAGTCGAGCACGTGGTCCTCCTGGCCGGTGCGCGATCGCTCCTTGTCCCAGCCCACGTCCTCGAGTTGCAGTCCGGTGCCGACGCAGCTCTTGCACCAACCGTGGCGCGAGTTGTAGGAAAACAGGCGCGGGTCGAGCTCGGCGAAGCTGCGCCCGCAGGAGGGGCAGGCGCGCTTGGTGGAGTACACCTGGATGCTCTTGCCGGTCTGCACGTGGACCACGCCTTTGCCGAACTCGAGCGCCTTCGCGAGGCGCTCGCGCAGCTCCTTCTCGTTGCGCGGCGAGACCTTGGTGTAGCCCACCGGCAACTCGATGCTGTGCTCCTTGAAGCGGTCCAGGCGCGGGAAGGGCCGCAGCGGCAGCAGCTTGCCGTCCACGCGCAGCTGCGAGTAGCCCTTGGACGCGGCCCACTTGGCGAGATCGGTGTAGTAGCCTTTACGATTCACCACCAATGGCGCCAGCAGGACCACCGTTTCGCCGCGGTGCTCCTTCATCAGGCGCGCCGCGATGACCTCTTCGCTCTGCGGCTCGATCGGCACGTCGCAATCGGGGCAGTGCTGGGTGCCAAGCTTGACGAACAGCAGCCTGAGAAAGTGGTGGATCTCGGTGAGCGTGCCCACCGTGCTCTTCCGGCCGCCGCGGCTGCTGCGCTGCTCGATCGCCACGGTGGGCGGGATGCCGTAGATGGCGTCCACGTCGGGGCGCGAGGCCACCTGCACGAACTGGCGCGCGTACGCGTTCAGCGACTCCAGGTACCTGCGCTGGCCCTCCGCGAACAGGATGTCGAAGGCGAGGGTCGACTTGCCGGAGCCCGATACGCCCGTCACCACGGTGAAGCGCTGCCGGGGAATCTCGACGTCGATCGACTTGAGATTGTGCTCACGCGCGTTGTGGATGCGAATGGAATTGGGGACAGACCTCATTATTTCGCTCTGCGAAATAATGAGGTCTGTCCCCATTTCCCGCAGCGCCTTGCCGGTATGCGACGCTGCATGCCGCATCACCTCGTCGGGTGTGCCTTCGCACACCAATTCGCCGCCGGCGTCGCCGCCCTCGGGGCCGAGGTCGAGGATCCAGTCGGCAGCGCGGATCACCTCGAGGTTGTGCTCGATCACCACCACGGAGTGGCCGGCAGCCAGCAGCTTGCGCAAGGCGCGCAGGAGTTTCGAGATGTCCTCGAAGTGCAGGCCGGTGGTGGGTTCGTCGAACAGAAAAAGGGTGGGGACAGACCCCGCGTTTTTCGCGGGGTCTGTCCCCAGGTACTTCGCCAGCTTGAGCCGCTGCGCCTCGCCCCCGGACAGGGTGGGCACCGGCTGGCCCAGGCGCAGATAGTCCAGCCCGACGTCCGCAAGCGGCTGCAGGCGCGCGCGCACTTCGGCGTGTGCGGAAAAGAAATCCACGGCCTCGGTCACCGTCATCTCCAGCGCCTCGGCGATGCTTTTGCCGCGGATCTTCACTTCCAGAACTTCGGGCCGGTAGCGCTTGCCGTCGCAGTCCGGGCAGCGCAGGTACACATCCGACAGGAACTGCATCTCGACATGCTCGAAGCCGTTGCCGCCGCAGGCCGGGCAGCGGCCGTTGCCGGAGTTGAAGCTGAAGGTGCCGGGCGTGTACTTGCGCGCCTTGGACTCCGGCGCGCGCGCATACAGCTCGCGGATGGCGTCGAAGGCGCCGACGTAGCTCGCGGGGTTGGAGCGCGTGGTCTTGCCGATCGCCGACTGGTTCACCATCACCACCTCGCCGATCGCCGCCGCGCCTTGCAGCGCGCGATGCGTGCCCGGCGCCTCGGTGGGCTTGCCCTTCGCCCTGAGCAGCGCGGCGTAGAGGACGTCCTGCACCAGCGTGGACTTGCCCGAGCCCGATACGCCGGTGACGCAGACCAGGCGTTGCAGCGGGATGGACACGTCCAGGTCCTTGAGGTTGTGTTCGGCTGCGCCGAGCACCTTGAGGAATTTCTCCGGCTTGCGCGGCGCACGCGGCGTTTCGGTGCGCCTGCGCCCCGAGAGGTATTCCGCGGTCAGCGTGTGCATGGACCTCAGCTCCGCAGGCGAGCCGAAGAACACCACCTCGCCGCCACGCTCGCCGGGGCCCGGCCCCATGTCGAGAATGCGATCGGCGGCGTGCATGATCTGCGGGTCGTGCTCGACCACCACCAGCGAGTTGCCGGCGTCGCGCAGCTTTTGCATCACGTCGATGACGCGCCCCATGTCGCGCGGGTGCAGGCCGATCGAGGGCTCGTCCAGCACGAACAGCGTATTCACCAGCGAGGTGCCCAGCGCGGTGGTGAGGTTGATCCTCTGCACCTCGCCGCCGGAGAGCGTGCGCGACTGCCGGTCGAGCGTCAGGTAGCCCAGGCCCACTTCGCCCAGGTAGGCGAGGCGCGTGCGGATCTCGCCGAGCAGAAGATCGGTGGCTTCGTCGAGCGGCGCCGGCAGCTGCAGCGCCGCGAACAGGCGCTGCACCTCGCTCACCGGCATCAGCATCAGGTCGCGGATCGATTTGCCGGAGACCTTCCACAGGGTCGCGTCGGGCTTGAGCCGCGTGCCGCCGCAGCCTGCGCACTCAGTGTACGCGCGGTACTTGGACAGCAGGACGCGGATGTGCATCTTGTAGGCCTTGGTTTCCAGCCACTTGAAGAAGCGGCCCACGCCGTACCATTTGCCCGGCCAGGATTTCTTCCAGCTCACCCAGCCGTCCTCGCCCTCAAGTACCCAGGCGCGCTGCGCGGCGGTCATTTCCCGCCAGGAGGTGTCCATCGGCATGCCGCGCTTCTTCGCGTATTTCGCCAGGTCGCCCTGGCACTCCTTGAAGCTCGGCGTCTGCCACGGCCGGATCGCGCCCGCGCGCAGCGATTTGGATTCGTCCGGGATCACCAGTCCGTAGTCGACGCCGATCACCCGGCCGAAGCCGCGGCAGGTGTCGCAGGCGCCGATGGGGGAATTGAAGGAGAAGGCGGCCGGCGTGGGCTCGGCGTAGTCGAGGTCGCAGGTGGCGCAGTGCAGGGAGGTGGAAAAGCGCAGCGCGGTCCCCGCGTCCGAATGGAAGGTGACCTTCCCTTGCCCGAACCTCAGCGCCGCCTCGATCGCCTCCATCACGCGCGCCTTTTCCGTGGTTCCCGGGCGTACGCGGTCCTGCACCACCTCGATCAGGCGCTTGGAGCGCGAGTGCAGCTCGGTGTAGCCTTGCCGCAGCAGCAATGCCTCGATTTCCTTCTCCGAGAAGTTCTTCGGCACCGGCACCGGGAAGGTGATCGCCATGCGTTCGTCCGGCAGCGCCAGGACGATGGATTGCGGCGTGTCGCGCCGCACCGGCTGTGCGCACTCGCGGCAGTGCAGTTGCGCCGCGCGCGCATAGAGCAGCTTCAGGTGGTCGTTGAGCTCGGTCATGGTGCCGACCGTGGAGCGCGAGGTGCGCACCGGGTTGGTCTGGTCGATGGCGATGGCCGGCGGGATGCCCTCGATGGCGTCCACCTGCGGCTTGTCCATGCGCTCGAGGAACTGGCGCGCATAGGGGCTGAAGGTTTCGACGTAGCGGCGCTGGCCTTCGGCGTACAGGGTGTCGAACACCAGGGAGGATTTGCCCGAGCCCGAGACGCCGGTGACCACGATCAGCTCGTTCGCCGGCAGCGAGATGCTGATGTTCTTGAGGTTGTTCTGGCGCGCGCCGCGGATCAGGATGGCGTCGGCCGGTGGCGCTTCTCGCTTCACGCCCGCATGATAACGTTGCGGGCGTCCGATCCGCCGGTCAGATCTGTTCGGGCACCATGTTGATCGCGCCGCACGGGCACTCGGCCGCGCATAGGCCGCAGCCCTTGCAGTAATCGTAATTGAAGCGAAAGCGGTTTCCCGGTCCAAGCTTGATCACCGCGTTGTCCGGGCAGACCCCGTAGCAGTTGTCGCATTCGAAGCAGTTGCCGCACGACAGGCAGCGCCGCGCCTCGTAGAGCGCAGTGCCTTCGTCGAGGCCGCCCTGTACCTCGTCGAAGGTGGACTGGCGGCGCAGGATGTCGAGCATCGGGCGCACGCTTTTCGGGGCATCCGAGTAGTACCAGGGATTGAGCCTGTCGAAGGCCGCGATCTCGTGCTGCGCGCCCTGTTCGTGGCGCGCGCCGCGCAGCCAGGCGTCGATGTGGCGCGCGGCCTTCTTGCCGTGGCCGACCGCGACGGTGACGGTGCGCTCCGCCGGCACCATGTCGCCGCCGGCGAACACGCCGGGATAACCGGTCATCATGTCGGCTCCGACCTTGACCACGCCCTCGGCGATCTCCAGGCCCGGGAGGTGCTCGAGCAGCGAAAGATCGACATCCTGCCCGAGTGCGAGCACCAGCGAATCGGCCTCCAGCGTCTCGAACTCCCCGGTCGGCTGCGGGAATCCCTTTTCGTCCAGTTTCATCTTCTCGAC
>JAABQT010000370.1 GCA_011391295.1 Betaproteobacteria bacterium | reverse complement strand
CCTCGACGAGCGCGCAGTGCTCGCCGAGAGCATCGCCGGCCCGCTCTCGGCGGAAGAGGCGCTGGAGTCCGGGGTCGAGCTCAGCTACCTGCGCGACGGGGTGTCCCGCCAGGTGCTGCGCCAGCTGCGGCGCGGCCACTGGGTGGTGCAGGAGCACCTCGACCTGCACGGCATGAACCGGGTGGAAGCGGCGCTGCAGGTGGCGCAGTTCGTGCGCTCAGCCGCCGCGCAGGGGCTGCGTTGCGTGCGCATCGTGCACGGCAAGGGGCTGGGTTCGAAGAACCGCGAACCGGTGCTGAAGGGAAAGCTGCGCGCCTGGCTGACGCCGCGCGAGGAAGTGCTGGCCTACTGCCAGGCCCCGCTCACCGACGGCGGCAGCGGCGTGCTGCTGGTGCTGCTCAAGCCTAGATAGCGGACTCGTTGGTCTCGCCGGTGCGGATGCGCACCACGTGCTCGACCGTGGTGACGAAGATCTTGCCGTCGCCGATCTTGCCGGTGCGCGCCGACCTGACGATGGCCTCGATCGCCGGCTCGAGCTGCTTCTCGGGCACCACCACCTCGATCTTCACCTTGGGCAGGAAATCGACCACGTACTCGGCACCGCGGTACAACTCGGTGTGGCCCTTCTGGCGGCCGAAACCCTTCACCTCGGTGACGGTGAGACCCGTGACGCCGACTTCGGACAGCGCCTCGCGCACCTCGTCCAGCTTGAACGGCTTCACGACGGCTTCGATCTTCTTCATGCCTGGTCCTCCGGGGAATCGGCCTTAATTATAGCTACAGGTCGCCGTGGTCGAGGTACTTCGAGGTGATCGGGTAACGCCAGTCCTTGCCGAAGCCGCGGAAAGTGATGCGCACCCCCGGGGGCGCCTGGCGCCGCTTGTATTCGCTCTTGCGGATCAGGCCCACCACGCGCTTCACGTCCGCCGGCGCGTAGCCCTGGGCCACGATCTCGCGCGGGCTGCGGCCCTGCTCCATGTAGGCCTCCATGATGCCGTCGAGCACCTCATAGGCGGGCAGGCTGTCCTGGTCGGTCTGGTCCGGCCGCAGTTCCGCCGAGGGTGCGCGCGTGATGATGTTCTCCGGGATCACCGCCGACACCGTGTTGCGATAGCGCGCCAGGCGCCAGACCAGCATCTTGGCGAGGTCCTTGATCACCGCGTAGCCGCCGGCCATGTCGCCATAGAGCGTGGAGTAGCCCACCGCCATCTCCGACTTGTTGCCGGTGGTGAGCACGATCGGGCCGAACTTGTTCGACAGCGCCATCAGCAGGCTGCCGCGCACGCGCGCCTGCAGATTCTCCTCGGCAAGATCGGCCGGCCGGCCTTCGAACTGCGGCGCCAGCGCCGCGCGGAACGCGTCGAACACCGGGCCGATCGGGATCACGTCGTAGCGCACGCCGACGCGGCGCGCCATCTCGGCGGCATCGTCCAGGCTCATCTGCGCGGTGTATTGGGACGGCATCATCACCGCGCGCACGCGCTCCGCGCCGAGCGCGTCGCAGGCGATGGCCAGGGTCAGCGCCGAATCGACGCCGCCCGAAAGTCCCAGGATGGCACCGGGAAACCCGTTCTTGCCTAGGTAGTCGCGCGTGCCGACGCACAGGGCACGGTAGATCTCGGCCTCCGGCGCCAGCTCGGGTGCGATGCGACCCGCGAGCGGACGCGCGCCGTCGAACTCGAACAGCTCCAGCGCCTCCTCGAAGAACGGCGCCTGGCGCACCACCTCGCCGCGGCCGTCGAGCACGCAGGAGGCCCCGTCGAACACCAGCTCGTCCTGGCCGCCCACCATGTTTACGTACACCATCGGCAACCCGGTGTCGCGAATCCACTCGCGGAACACGCTGTGGCGCGTGGACTGCTTGCGCTTGTGGTAGGGCGAGGCGTTGATGGAAATGATGGCCTGCGCGCCCGCCGCTTTGGCCATCGCCGGCGCCTTGGGCCCCCACACGTCCTCGCAAATGGTGAGCCCGAAGCGCACGCCCTTGAGCTCGATGATGCAGGGCTCGGCGCCAGAGGCGAAATAGCGCTTCTCGTCGAACACCTCGTAATTCGGCAGGTCGTGCTTGCGCGCGACGGCCGCGATGCGCCCGTCGCGCAACAGGGCCGCGGCGTTGTAACGCAGGCCCGCGCCGGCCGCCTCGGGAAAACCGACCACCAGCGCGGTGCCGTGCACCTTCTGCGCCAGCCGCTCCAGTTCGCGCCGGCAGTCGACGAGGAAACTCTCGCGCAGCAGCAGGTCCTCGGGCGGATAGCCGCACAGGGACAGCTCGGGCGTGATTACCAGGTCCGCGCCGGCGGCACGCGCGCGCGCCGTGAACTCCAGGATGCGCCCGGCGTTGCCGGCGAGGTCCCCGACGGTGCAGTTGATCTGCGCCGCGGCAATCAGAATGCGGTCGGCCATCGTGGTGATTCTATAATG
>JAABQT010000369.1 GCA_011391295.1 Betaproteobacteria bacterium | reverse complement strand
CGTGCAGTCGATGCATTCCTCCGGGTCGATCACGAGGAAGTTCGGGCCCTCGTGAAAGCAGTCCACCGGGCAGACTTCCACGCAGTCCATGAGCTTGCACTTGATGCAGGATTCGGTGACGACAAACGTCATCTGGGGAACCTCGGAATCACTCTTGACCCGATTTTTGAGCGGCGCATTGTGCCACAGGCGGTGTCAGGCGGCAGTCACTCGATGGTCTTGAAATGCAGCTCGCTGCGGCCGGCGGCGCGGTCCTCGAAATACCGGCGCAGCGTGAAGGTGACGCTCTGGAACGCGAGGTCCGGCCAGGGCACCTCCTGCTCCGCGGACATCTTCACTTCGAGGCTCTCGACGCCCACGCCGTAGGACGGGTCGGAGAGCCGGGCGCGGAACATCACGTGCACCTGGTGCGCGTGCAGCACATGCACGATCGCGCAGGGGTCGCCGATCTCGACGCGCGCCAGCGCTTCCTCATGGCATTCGCGCGCCGCGGCCTGCTGCAGGGTCTCGTTGTTTTCCATGAAGCCCGCGGGGATGGTCCAGAAGCCGCGCCGCGGCTCGATCGCGCGCCGGCACAGCAGGATGCGGCCCTCGTACTCCGGCACGCAGCCGGCCACCAGCTTCGGATTCTGGTAATGGGTGGTGCCGCAGGCCGGGCAGACGAAGCGGGGCAGGTGGTCGCCGTCGGGAATGCGCCGCTCGAGGGGGGCGGCGCAGTTCGGGCAGAAGTTCATCCAGGGAACCTCTGGTCTACCCGCGCAAGTGGCGCGTTGCGCACGCGCAATGGCGCGCCAAGGCGCGAGCCGAAGCCCCATAGCGCGGCCTATGGGCGAGGCGAGCAACGCCGGCGCGCCATTGCCCGCGCGCAACCCATCGGGACCGGCCGATTTTCGTCGCTGGCGGCGTTGCTCGTCGCTCATGTATCTCGATACACATCGCTCCTCGCTTCTTGCCAGGGACGAAAATCGGGCACGGTCGCGCCCATGCGCGGGTAGACCAGAGGTTCCCCCGCGATTGTGGTCGCAGAGGCGGGTCCTGCCAAGCCGCCGTATACTCGCCCCCCGCGCGGCCGGGGTGGTGGAATTGGTAGACACAGCAGACTCAAAATCTGCCGACCGCAAGGTCATGCGAGTTCGATTCTCGCCCTCGGCACCAGCCAGCTATTTTCGCCGCGACCGCGACCTTTTCAGGGGTCCGGGCATCTAAGCGCCCGATGGCCCGTATTGCCGACATTGATATCCCGGTCCCGGTCGTGGCCGCAGCCCAGGGCGGCGACGCCGCCGCTCTCGAGGCTGTCTATCACCTGACCGCGGGACCGATCTACACGCTGTTGCGCCGGCTGGTGCGGCGCCCGGCCATCGCCGAGGAGTTGCTGCAGGAGACCTTCGTCGACGTGCTCGAGCACATCGGCGCCTTCGAGGGCCGTTGCCCGCTCGCCGCCTGGGTCCGCTCGATCGCCGTCAACCGCGCGCTGATGTACCTGCGCTCGCCGTGGCACCGCAGCCTCGAGTGGCTGGACAAGGACCCCGGCGGGGCGGACCGCTTGCCGGCCATCGACCGCGGCGCACTGACCGACGGGGACGCCGGTCTCGAGCGCGCCCTGATGACGCTGCCCGCGCAGACGCGCGCGGTGGTCTGGCTCCACGACGTCGAGGGTTTCACGCACGCGGAGATCGGCATTGCTCTCGGGCGGACGCCGAGTTTCTCCAAGTCGCAGCTGTCGCGCGCGCACGCGCGGCTGCGCGACCTGCTCGGCGCCGAAGCAACCCTTGCGGAGGGGACGACATGCACGCCGGCATGAACAAATGGGGCAGGCGCCTGGCGGCGCTCGCGGATTTTGATGCACCCGCAGATGGCTGGGTGGCCGCGCTGGCGGCGCGCCGGCAGCGCGAATCGCGCCTGACCCTGCGCTGGCCCGCCGCGCTCGCCGCGGTCGTGCTGGCAGCGGCGCTCGGACTCGGCTGGTGGCTGCAATCGGCCCAGCGCGAGCTGGCAAACGCGGCACCGCCGGCGCCGACTGCCTACGCGCTCGCCAGCGACGGCATCCGGGCGGAAAACGAGCGCCTCGAATGGATGCTTGCGACGTTGCCGGAACGGCATGCCATGCGCGGCAGCACGGCCTTCACGCTGGCGGAGCTCGAGGACCGCCTGGCGCTGCTGGATGACCGCCTGAGCCGCGTGACGCTCGAACCCAATGCGCCGGAGCGCGCCGAGCGCCTGTGGCGCGAGCGCGTCGGCCTGATGAACTCGCTGGTCCAGGTCCGCTATGCGGACGCGATCGGCACCTACTGAATCATGGAGAAACCGATGAACAAGCTCATCGTCGCAATCATGGCTGCCGTCGCACTCGGCGGGGCTGCGTCCCCTGCTGCGGCGCAGTCCGCGGACCCCGAAGCGCTGGAGAAGCGCCTGGCGGAGGCGCAGAG
>JAABQT010000368.1 GCA_011391295.1 Betaproteobacteria bacterium | reverse complement strand
TGGAATGGCGCGACCTGCTCGAGCAGCCCTGGCCGGTGGTTGCTGCGCGCGCGACCGAGCTCAGCGAGGAGGGCGCGCGCCTGCGGCAGTCCTCGCCCCTGGCCACCCTGCTCTCCGCGGCCGAGCGTCGCCGGGTGCATGACGCGTTCAGAGCTTGAGCACGTGATCCGGGCCGCGGGCCGCATTGCCCGCGACCACGAGATCGTCGTCATTGGCAGCCAGGCGCTATTGGGCCAGTTTCCCGACGCGCCGCGGGTGCTGCTCGCCTCGATGGAGGCCGACGTCTACCCGCGCAACCACCCCGAGCGTGCCGATCTCATCGACGGCGCGATCGGCGAAGGCTCGCCCTTCCACGAGCGGTTCGGCTACTACGCGCAAGGCGTCGGCGCAACGACCGCGACCTTGCCCAAGGGATGGCGCAAGCGGCTGGTGAGCGTGAAGAACCCGAACACCGAAGGCGTGGAGGGGCTCTGTCTCGAGGTCCATGATCTCGCGATCTCGAAGTATGTGGCGGGTCGCCCCAAGGACCTGGCATTCACGCTGGCGCTTTCCCGCCATGGGCTCACGCGCGAGGCGAGCCTGCTCGAGCGCGCATCGCAAACCAAGCTCGATGCCGCGCTCCTCAAGCGGGTGCGCGGCAGGATCCGCTGTGACTTCGCCGCGCGATAATCCCCGGATGAGCCCCGAAACGGCGCCGAGGAGCATCGCCGTATTGCGCATGTCGGCGCTCGGGGATGTAGTGATGACGCTGCCGCTCCTGCGCACGCTGCAAAAGGCGTTTCCGCGCGCGAAGCTGCACTGGATCGTGTCGCGGCCTTTTCACACCATCGTCGAAGGCGTCTCGGGCGTGGAGCTGATCGTCATCGACAAGCCGCGCGGGCCGCTGTCGTTCTGGCGGCTGTGGCGCCAGATGCGGCGCTACGACTTCGACTGGCTGCTGGTGCCGCAGGCGAGCATGCGCGCCAACCTCGTCACCGCGGTGACGCGGGCGAAACGCAAGATCGGCTTTGGCGCGCTGCACTCGCGCGACCTGCAGCGCTGGTTCGTGAACGAAACCGTGCCCGCCGAGCCCGAGCATCTGATCGACAGCTTCCTGCAGTTCGCCACCCATGTCGGCGCGTCCGAGCACGTGCTGGAGTGGGACCTGCCGCTGCGCCCGGAAGAGCATGCCTGGGCACGCATGCAGGTCGCGGACTGCGCGGGGATCAAGCTCGCAGTGGTGCTCGCCGCGAGCAAGCCTGAGCGCAACTGGCCGGTGGCGCGCTATTGCGAAACGCTCGAGCGCATCGCGGCGCGCTGGCCGCTCACCGTCGTCCTCATCGGCGGCCCGGGCAAGGCGGAGCGCGCGCTGGCGGGGGAACTGCACAGGGGATTGCGCCTCCCGGTGCTCGACATGGTCGGGCGCACGGACCTGAGGCAGCTCGCAGCGCTGCTTGGTCAGGTGGACGCGCTGCTCGCACCCGATACCGGGCCGCTGCACATCGCGCAGGCGATGAAAAAGCCCGTGGTGGGACTGTATGCGGTGGCGCCGTCGAGAAAGACCGGGCCTTACGTCGAGCCGCAGTGGACGGTGGACGTGTTCGCCGAGGCGGCGGCGACGATCCTGAAGCGCGGGCCGGAGCGCATGGGGTGGCGCCAGCGCGTGCATGATGGGCGTGCCGCGCGGCTGATCAAGGTGGAGGACGTGGTGGACAAAATCGAGAAGCTGTTCGAGCATCTTGGCTTCAAGCCCGGAGCGACGTCATGAGCATGGAATTACTCGACCTGGACAAGCTGCGGGCGCAGCCGCTCGCCCGGGATCCGTTTCCCTTCGTGGTGGTGAGCGGCATGCTGCGCCCGGGGCGCATCGGGGAGATCTCGCGCGATTTCCCGGAAATCGGCGACGGCGGCGTGTATCCCGTCGACGTCCTGCCGCTCGGCCCGTGCATGCGTGAGCTGGTGGACGAGATCAGCGGCGACAATTTCCGCAAGGTGGTGGAGGAGAAATTCGGCCTCGACCTCAAGGGCCGCCCGCCGATGGTGACCCTGCGCGGCCGCTCGCGCGCGAAGGACGGGCGCATCCACAAGGACTCCGACGACAAGGTGGTGAGCCTGCTCCTGTATCTGAACGAGGACTGGCCGCACCAGACCGGCAACCTGCGCATGCTGCGCTCGCCCGTCGACCTGGAGAGCACGGTGGCCGAGATCCCCTCGACCGCCGGCACGATGGTGATCTTCGAGGTGAGGCCGAATGGCTGGCACGGGCACCACAAGTTCGTCGGCGAGCGCCGCGTGCTGATGCTCAACTACATGACGGGCGCAGACTCGCTCGCGCGTGAGCTCAAGCGCCACCGCTTTTCGGCGAAGGTGAAGGGGTTCAAGAAGCGGATCGGGCTCTAGGCGCGCAGGGTGAGCGCGCCTGTTACCGCCGCCGACGCCTTCCTCGCGCTGCTCGCC